>JABGOT010000055.1:0-3696 GCA_018648985.1 Candidatus Ruthturnera sp. | reverse complement strand
TCCAGTACGTAAACTTAAACTTGTTGATGGTAAAGAAGTAATGGTAACGTCAGTGTGTGATTTACAAATTGCTCAATATGGTATTGATCGTGGTTTAGGAGACAACTTAGCTACTTCTTATGATGATGAAAGTGTTCCTTACACGCCAGCATGGGCTGCCAAAATTACAGGCGTTCCAGCTGCTGATTTAGAAAGAACAGGTCGTGAATTTGCTGACAATGCCTCTAAGACTAGAGGTAAATCAATGGTTATTCTAGGTGCGGCGATTAACCACTGGTACCACAATGATATGAATTATCGCGGTATTATGAACTTATTGCACATGTGTGGTTGTGTTGGTCAATCAGGTGGTGGTTGGGCTCACTACGTAGGACAAGAAAAATTACGTCCACAAGCGGGTTGGGCGCCAATTGCATTTGGTCTTGATTGGAATAGACCACCACGTCACATGGCATCAACAACTTACTGGTATTTCCATACAGATCAGTGGCGTTATGAGCGTGTTGAAGCAGATGAATTATTAGCATCAACAGCTAAAGCTAAATACAAAGGTAATCAATTGGCCGACTACAACGTTGCAGCGCAACGCATGGGTTGGACGCCTTCGATTCCTCAATTTGATCAAAACCCATTGGAGTTGGCTAAAGAAGCTGAAGATGCAGGTGCGAAAGATGAAGCAACGGTATCTCAATATGTAGCTGACAAACTTAAAAGTGGCGATCTAAATTTTGCTTATGAAGATATTGATGCAGAAGAAAACTTCCCTAGGAATTTATTCGTATGGCGTGCTAATCTAATTGGTAGTTCGTCTAAGGGTCATGAGTATTTCCTTAAACATTTACTAGGCTCACAAAATGGTGTGCTTGCTGAAGGTACTGAAGGCGAGGCTTGTAAAGAGATTAAGTGGCATGAAAAAGCGCCAGTAGGTAAGTTGGATCTAATGGTTGATATTAACTTCCGTTTAAATTCAACAGGTGCTTATTCTGATATTGTTTTGCCAACGGCAACTTGGTATGAGAAAGCAGACCTTAACACAACGGACATGCACCCATTTATCCATCCATTGGGTAAAGCAGTTGATCCAGCATGGGAAGCCAAGTCTGATTGGCAGATCTTTAAAACCATTGCCAAGAAATTCTCTGAATTATCAGAAAAGCATTTAGGTGTACAAAAAGACGTGGTATCACTACCAATGCAACACGATACGCCAATGGCTATGGCTCAGCCTTTTGGTGAAGTAAAAGACTGGAAGAAGGACGAATGTGATCTTATTCCAGGTAAGACAGCGCCAATCTTTAAATTGGTTGAAAGAGATTACCCAAGCACTTACAGTAAATATATTGCCCTAGGTCCATTGATGAATAAGCTGGGTAATAATATTAAAGGCATTGATTGGAATACTGACAAGGAAGTTGAAGAGCTTGCCACATTAAATGGTGTTATTAAGGATGAAGGTGTTTCTAAAGGTATGCCATCACTTGCTGAAGATATTCATGTGTGTGATGCGGTAATGCGCATGGCACCTGAAACTAATGGTGAAGTAGCGCATAAATCTTGGTCTGCACAGTCTAAGAAAACAGGTGTTGATCACTCCCATCTTTACAAAGGTCGTCAAGATGAGAAGATTACCTATCGAGATATTGTTTCTCAACCACGTAAGATTATTACCGCACCTACTTGGTCTGGTATTGAATCTGAAGAGGTGAGTTACAACGCTTGTTATACCAATCTTCATGAGCATATCCCTTTAAGAACGCTAACAGGTCGTGCACAATTCTATCAAGATCATGAGTGGATGTTAGACTTTGGTGAAGGTTTCTGTGCTTACAAGCCAGCAATTAATATGAATAATCATAACAACATTCCTGATAGTATTAAAAAGAAGCCACACTTGGTGCTTAACTGGATTACACCACATTCAAAATGGGGTATCCACTCAACTTATCAAGATAATTTGAGAATGTTAACGTTATTCCGTGGTGGTCCATACTTCTGGATTTCTGAGGAAGATGCAAAATCAGTTGGCTTAGAAGATAACGATTGGGTTGAAGCGGTAAATGATAATGGTGCGACAACTGCTAGAGTTGTAGTTTCACAAAGAGTACCAAATGGTATGGCCATGATGTATCACGCCCAAGAAAAGATTGTTAACGTTCCAGGCTCTCCAACGACAGGAAAGCGTGGCGGTATCTTGAATTCGGTAACCAGAACAGTGCCTAAACCAACCCATATGATTGGTGGTTATGCGCAGTTATCTTACTCATTTAACTACTACGGTACCGTAGGCTCGAATCGAGATGAGTACGTTATTGTTCACAAAATTGAAGATCAAGATGTTGATTGGCTAGAAGAGCCGTTAACGCCAGAAAGAGAGGCTAAAAAGAACCCTCCAGGCATCAACAACTAAAACTATCTAGGAGAAGAGAAAATGAAAATAAGAGCACAAAAAAAGGAAATTCCTCACCTATTGTATGGAGAGGTTTTGACTTTAAAGATGAAAAATTTGGAGGCTAAGTTATGAAAATAAAAGCACAAATCTCTATGGTCTTAAACCTAGACAAATGTATTGGTTGTCATACTTGTTCAGTTACTTGTAAAAATATTTGGACTAACCGAAAAGGTGTTGAATACGCCTGGTTTAACAATGTTGAATCTAAGCCTGGCATTGGTTTCCCTAAAAACTGGGAAGACCAGGGTAAATGGAAAGGTGGCTGGGAACTTGCTAAGGGCAAGTTAGAACTTAAAGCTGGTGGTCGTATGAGTAAGTTGGCCAATATTTTTGCCAATCCTGATATGCCAGAAATTGACGATTACTATGAGCCGTATGATTTTAAATATCATAAGTTGCAGTCATCTCCATTAGTTGAAGCAGCACCAACAGCACGTCCTGTCTCGCAAATTACAGGCAAGGACATGGACAAGATTGAATGGGGCCCTAACTGGGAAGATGATTTAGCCGGTGAATTTGATAAACGCTCTAAAGACGTTAATTTCAAAGACATTGAAAAGGAAATGTATAGAGAGTTTGAGAATACATTCCATATGTATTTACCACGCTTATGTAATCATTGTCTTAACCCTGCTTGTGCAGCATCTTGCCCATCTGGCGCAATCTACAAGCGTGAAGAAGACGGTATTGTATTGGTTGATCAAGACAAATGTCGTGGTTGGAGAATGTGTGTAACAGGCTGTCCATATAAGAAAGTTTATTACAATTGGGAGTCTGGTAAATCAGAAAAATGTATTGGTTGTTATCCAAGAATTGAGTCTGGCTTACCAATGGCATGTGCTGAATCATGTGTAGGACGTATTCGTTACGTGGGTGTTATGTTATATGATGCTGACAAAATTGGCGATACTGCTGCAACACCAAATGAAACAGATTTATACCAAGAGCATCTAGATGTATTCATGGATCCAAATGATCCTGAAGTAATCAAGCAAGCTTTAGAAGATGGCGTACCACAATCATGGATTGATGCGGCTCAGAAGTCACCAGTTTACAAAATGGTAATGGATTGGAAGATCGCTTTCCCAATTCACCCTGAGTACAGAACATTGCCAATGATGTGGTATGTGCCACCATTGTCTCCAGTTCAGAGTCAAATTGACAAGGGTAATGTTGAAACATCGAACGGCGTCCTTCCAACGGTTGATGCCATGAGATTCCCAGCTAAATACCTTGCTAATATGTTC
>JABGOT010000095.1 GCA_018648985.1 Candidatus Ruthturnera sp. | reverse complement strand
TAAGTTTTGAATACCAAAATTAGAAATGGCTGAGCCAAAGAAAACTGGGGTTTGCTTGCCGGATAAAAATTCGTCTAGATCAAATGGAGTTGTAGTTTCACGAATAAGCTCAACTTCTTCACGCATCTCGATGGCGACATCTTTACCTAAAATCTCATCTAATTTAGGATTATCAACACCATCAATAATGATGTTTTCACCAATCTCAGAGTTCTTGCCTGCTTCGTACAGATGAACCTTGTCTTCCAATAAATGTACTACACCCTTAAAGCGCTTACCCATGCCAATTGGCCAAGTAATGGGCGCACACTCGATATTGAGTACGGTTTCTACCTCATCCATCAAATCAATTGGCTCTTTGCCTTCGCGATCGAGTTTGTTAATAAAGGTGAGAATAGGGGTGTCACGCAGGCGACAAACTTCCATCAGTTTAATGGTGCGCATTTCAACACCTTTGGCAACGTCGATCACCATGAGTGCGGAGTCAACGGCTGTTAGTGTACGGTAGGTATCTTCAGAGAAGTCTTCGTGCCCTGGGGTATCGAGTAAATTGATAACGTGATCATCATAATCAAACTGCATGATGGATGAGGTAATGGAAATACCTCTTTCTTTTTCCATTTCCATCCAGTCAGAGGTGGCATGAGCGCTGGCTTTTCTGGCCTTAACACTGCCGGCAGTTTTGATCGCACCTGCGTAAAGTAATAGCTTTTCAGTGACGGTAGTTTTGCCGGCATCAGGGTGAGAGATAATCGCAAAGGTGCGACGTTTAGAAACTTCAGACATGGTTATTTAATAATGAGCTCAATACCGGCTTCATCAAACATTTCTTTTGAGAGCTGAACACTTTCATTCCAGTTATCAAGTTCTTTAGATTTTTTGATGACTACTTTTTTAATGCCCACTTGAATAATGCCTTTGGCACATTCTGAGCAAATAGGTAAGCCGTGTACATAAAGGGTTGCGCCATCTAGTGAAGTGCCTGAGTAAGTGGCGTTGTAAATAGCGTTCATCTCAGCATGGACGACAAATTTGTATTTGGTCTCTCGGTGATTGTAGCGTTCGTCAGTATCATGAATGCCACGAGGAAATCCGTTAAAACCCTGAGAAAGTACTTCTTTTTTACTGCCAACGGTAACTGCACCTACTTGAGTGGACGGGTCTTTTGACCAAGTGGCTACTTCAGCTGCTAAGGCTAAATAACGTTCGTCCCATTTATTTAATTGACTCATGCTAGCGTATTTTAATAGATGCTAGGCTAACCAACACCAAAATGAAAGTAATCATCCAAAAACGCACAATGATTTTAGGCTCTGACAGGCCTTTTTTCTCAAAGTGATGGTGTAGTGGTGCCATTAGGAAGATACGCTGCTTAGTACGCTTGTACCAGCCAACTTGGATCATCACTGATAGGGTTTCAGCAACGAATACACCGCCCATGATAAATAACAAGATTTCTTGGCGAACGATGATCGCAATCACAGCCAAAATCGCACCGAGTGATAACGAGCCAACATCACCCATAAAGATTTCAGCAGGGTAAGTGTTAAACCATAAGAAACCTAAGCCCGCGCCAATCAACGCTGCACAAATTACAAAAATCTCGCCCGTGCCTGGCATAAATGGCATATTGAGGTAATTAGCAAAGTTGTAGTTACCACCAATATAAGCAAAAATTGCCAATGCGCCCGAGATTAAAATCACCGGCATAATCGCCAAACCATCAAGACCATCGGTTAAGTTAACCGCATTTGAACTGCCCACAATTACAAAATAAGACAGCACTGCCAGACCAGCTGCACCTAGTGGAATAGTCCAATCTTTAAAAAATGGGACAAGTAAATCAGTAGGGATAGGTTGGTGTGGATCATTGACTAACCAAATACCAATAATAACTGCACCCAAAGATTGACCTAAGATTTTGTGTTTAGCGCTTAGGCCATCAGAGGATTTTTTGACAATTTTTAAATAATCATCAGTAAAACCAACGCCGCCAAAAATTAGCGCTGTGACAATAATCATCCATAGGTAAGTGTTGTGCCAATCACCCCAAATAAGGATGCTGACAATAAATGAGAAGAGAATCATCACACCGCCCATGGTTGGTGTTCCGGCTTTGGATAAATGTGTTTCTGGGCCGTCGGCACGTATCACTTGTTTGATTTGATATTGTTGTAATCGAGCGATAAAGAAATGACCTAGGGTTAAGCTGATAAATAATGCCGCCAACATTGCCAATACTGCACGAACGGTTAAGTATTGTAAGACACTAAAGCCCGGATCAAACTCGGTAAGAAAACTGATTAATTCTAAAAACATATTAGTCTACGTCGTTAATGGATAAAAGCTCTAAATTAAAGATGAGCAAAGATTTTTGAGATAAACTACCACGCGTACTGTCACCGTATATTTGCGCATAAGATGCGATAATAGTGCGACTTTCACCAACATTCATATTAAGTACTGATTGGTCAATTACCTCAATAATAGTACCCGATCCTGCGGCAAAAGGTAGTGGCTTGTCTGATGGACGCATGTTGGTGCCATCATCTAAATCAATGGATAAATTAACCTTAACCAAATCACCTGGCTTGGGTGGGTCGCCAGCACCTGTTTGGTTGATTTGTACATAATGACCTGCCTCTGCAGCTTTAGCGTTAGGGTAGTTGGCTTTAACGAAGCGGGTGAGTTTTTCACGTTTTTTGGCTTGTTTTTCTAGCTCTTTTTCTGACTCTTTTTGGTTGTATGCTTGAAAAGCAGCTTCATCAGTTTTGAAGTTAATGGCTTTTTCACCAATACGAATGATTTTTACTTTGCGAATGAAATCGTCTTTTTTAATGGTGTTAACCACGCCCATGCCTTTAACCACATGGCCAAAAACCGTATGCTTGCCATCTAGCCACGGTGTTGCTTCGTGAGTAATGAAAAACTGAGAGCCGTTAGTGCCTGGGCCAGAGTTTGCCATGGATAAAATACCACCAGCATCATGCGATAAATCCGTTATTTCGTCTGCAAATTTATAACCAGGACCACCGGTTCCATTGCCTTTTGGGTCGCCACCCTGAATCATGAAATTATCAATCACTCGGTGAAACTTTAAGCCATTATAAAAAGGCTTACCTGTTTGAATATTTGAGTGTTTTTTGCCTTCGGCTAAGCCCACAAAATTAATCACCGTTAACGGGGTTTTTTCATAAGCCAATTTGACAATAATATCACCTTGATTAGTGTGTAAATTGGCATACAAGCCATCGTCTAATTGCGCCTGAGATTGGAATGATAAAAACAAAGTAAAAAGTAAGGCTAGAAATCTCATAATTGCTCTTGAAAAAGAAAACTAATATGTTACCAAAGATGCGACTTGCAATCGGTTAAAATAGCCCCCATATAGACAACAATATTGTCGATTTAAAATTTAGGAGAAAACCGTGTCTTTACTGATTACTGATGAATGTATTAACTGCGATGTTTGTGAGCCAGAATGCCCAAATGAAGCGATTTATATGGGTGATGAAATCTATGAAATTGATGGTGATAAATGTACCGAATGTGTTGGTCACTTTGATACACCACAATGTGTTGAGGTTTGCCCGGTAGATTGTTGTTTGCCAGATCCTGATCGAGTAGAAACTGATGAAGAGCTTTTAGCTAAATTAGCGTAGAGTTTTTCACGTAAAAAAGGCGACCTAGTTAAGTCGCCTTTTTTGTTTTAAGCGATTGGAATTATCTAGCCAATGCATCCTTAAGTGCAGTTAAGCATAAGGCAATATTCTCTTTTCTAGAAGAGTGACCCATCAAGCCAATACGCCACACTTTGCCTGCGTAAGCACCAAGGCCTGCTCCGATTTCTAAATTGTAATCATTTAACAAGATAGAGCGAACTCCAGCATCATCAGCGCCTTCAGGAATGAACACTGAATTAAGCTGTGGAAGGCGATCAGCCTCATCGACTAAGAAATTAATGCCCATAGCTTCAAGGCCGGTTTTTAATTCTTCATGGTTTGTTTTGTGACGTGCCCAAGAATTTTCCAAGCCTTCTTCTGAGATCATTACTAAAGACTCATGTAAGCCGTATAGCGTGTTTACCGGCGCTGTGTGATGGTAAGTACGTTTTGCACCTTCACCCCAATAACCCATGACTAAGTTTAAATCTAAGAACCAAGAAGTAACCGCCGTTTTACGATTTCTAACTTTGGTTAATGCACGTTCGTTAAAACTAACCGGCGAGATACCTGGCATTGCTGAAAGACATTTTTGTGTGCCTGAGTAAATGGCGTCAATTTCCCATTCGTCAACACGCAGTTCAGTGCCAGCTAATGATGTTACTGCGTCTACAATCGTTATGCAGTCGTTATCATGTGCAATTTTACAAAGTGCTTTCGCATCAGAGCTTGCACCGGTTGAGGTTTCAGCATGAACAAATGCTAAGATTTTTGCATCAGGATTGTCTTTTAAAGCTTGCTCAACTTTATCGGTTGATACGGCTGTACCCCAGTCATCTTCAACAACAACTGCTTCACCGCCAAAACGTGTGATGTTTTCTTTCATACGCATACCGAATACACCGTTGATACACACAACGACTTTGTCGCCAGGCTCAACCAAGTTAGCAAAACAAGTTTCCATACCGGCAGAGCCTGGCGCTGAAACCGGCATAGTTAATTCATTTTCAGTTTGGAAAATGTACTTTAAACCTTCTTTGGTTTCATTCATCATGCCAACAAAAGCAGGGTCTAAGTGGCCAATCGTAGGTCTTGCCATTGCCGATAAGATTCTCGGATGTACATCAGAAGGGCCCGGGCCCATTAAAGTTCTAATTGGTGGATTAAATGATTGCATAGTTTTTAAGGTTAATAGAATTAAAGAAGCCATTATAATTGCTTGCATGTCTGTCGTCCAAGAATTATCTCGCGCTTTACCTAAGGGTATTGTCATTACTGGTGAGGAAAATACACGCCCGTTCGAGTGCGATGGTCTGAGTGTGTATCGACAAAAGCCTTTGGCTGTAGCCCTGCCTGAGAGCGTTGAGCAAATTAAACAGATTTTAAAAATCTGTAAAGCCAACAATACGCCTGTAGTCACCCGTGGCGCAGGCACGGGTTTGGCGGGTGGTGCGATGCCATTAGAGCAGTCAATTGTATTGGGCTTGTCAAAACTTAATCAAGTGAAATCCATTGATGCTAAAAATCAATTAGCCGTGGTAGAGCCGGGGGTGAGAAATATCGCCATTAGTGAAGCAGTAGCTGACCATGGTTTGTATTATGCGCCTGATCCTTCGAGCCAAATCGCTTGTACGATTGGCGGTAACGTGGCTGAAAATTCAGGCGGTGTGCATTGCCTTAAATATGGTTTAACAGTGCATAATATCGAATCTTTAATAATGCTCACTATGGATGGCGAAGAGCTGACACTAAGTCGTGAAGATGACGGCATGGGTTTATTAGCGCTGATGAATGGCTCTGAAGGTTTGCTGGGTATTATGATTGAAATCACGGTGAAGCTCACACCAACTCCACAACTCGCTAGAGTGGTGATGGCAGCTTATGATTCAGTACGTGATTGTGCCAATGCTGTGGCTGATATTATTAAAGCTGGTATTATCCCTGCAGGCTTGGAGATGATGGATAAGTTTGCCATTGAAGCAGCTGAGGGTTTTGCACAGGTAGGTTATCCATTAGATGCAC
>JABGOT010000081.1 GCA_018648985.1 Candidatus Ruthturnera sp. | reverse complement strand
ACGACCTAATGGTAAAATACCAGTATTTTAGCATTGAGCAAGCATTTGAACTTAGCGGATAAAATCCAAATATTAAAACCACACGCCACCTTACTCAAAGGTAATTTGATGGGTATTGAAAAGGAAGGTTTAAGGGTTTCAAGAAAGGGTGGTATTTCTCAAGCGCCTCATCCAAAAGCATTTGGCTGTGCGTTAACGCATCCAAATATTACCACTGATTTTTCAGAATCATTGATTGAGCTGGTTACGCCACCGCTACATAGTGCTGAGTCGGTGTTGTCTTTTTTATCAAAAACCCAGCAATATTTGTATCACCATCTACCAAAAGATCAGAGCTTTTGGCCGGCAAGCATGCCGTGTGTGATCCGTGGTGAAACTTACATTCCTATTGCTCAGTATGGATCAAGCAATCGTGGCATGATGAAAACAGTCTATAGGAAAGGTTTGGCCAATCGTTATGGTAGTGTGATGCAAACCATTGCCGGCATTCATTTTAATTATTCATTTTCAGCTGATTTTTTTGAAGCTTATCGAGCTAAAAAAGCGCCCAATACAACGCTACGGGATTTTACCGATCAAAGTTATATGGGGCTTACTCGCAACATAGTGCGTTACGGCTGGCTGATTCCATATTTATTTGGTGCATCAAGTGCTGTTTGTAAATCATTTTTAAAAGGTTATCGTCAGCATTCGTTGGTCGAATTTAATGACTCTACTTTATATGAGCCATACGCCACATCATTACGCATGGGTGATATTGGTTATCAAAATCTACGTGAAGACGAGGCCGGTGTAAAAGCCAATTACAACTCTTTGAATCATTACATTCACAGTCTGAAAGCCGGTATGCAAACTTCATGTCGTGAATATGAAGATATTGGGCTTAAAGCACAAGGTGAATACCAACAATTGAACACTAAGATTCTGCAGATTGAAAATGAGTACTACGCCTCAGTCCGACCTAAGCCGTTGGTGCTGGATGGCAAAAAACCGTTGGACGCACTAAAAGACCAAGGTATTGGTTATATTGAGTTGCGCTCACTTGATATCAATCCATCTTTGCCATTAGGTATTAACCAAACTCAAATTAATTTTTTAGAAGTTTTTATGTTGTTTTGTTTGCTAGAATCATCCCCCACTATTTCGAGTCGTGAACAATTTGATATTGATAATAATGATCAGCTAGTCGCGCATGAAGGGCGTAAACCTAATTTAAACTTAATCCATAAGGGTCAAGCCGTTGCACTGGAAAAACTGGGATCAGACATAATGAATAAAATTTCTCACTGTGCCGAGTTATTGGGTGAGGAATATCAAGATGCCGTTAAACAAATGACAAGACGTATTAATAACGCAGATTTAACGCCTTCGGCAGTTACACTAAGTGAGATGAGAAATCGTAATCAAGGGTTTTTTGACTATACCAATACGCTGTCTAAACAACATCGAAGAGATTTTTTAGAAAAGCCTATTGATGAAGATCATTTTGATTATTTAGATCAACAAACCCAAGCCTCTTGTGCGCAGCAACTTGAGATCGAGCAAGCAGATCATTTAAGCTTTGATGACTATTTAACCCAATATTTTTCAGATGAATAACACAACAACAATTTGTGCATTAGCAAGTGCCCTAGGTCAAGGTGGTATCGGTGTGGTACGCGTATCAGGGCCGCAATCGACTGAGATTGCGCAAAAAATGTTGGGTCATGTGCCTAAAGCACGTTACGCACACTACGGTTCATTTTTTAATCAAAAAGGTGTTGAGATCGATAAAGGTGTGGCTTTATTTTTCCCAGGGCCGCATTCATTTACTGGCGAGGATGTGCTAGAGTTTCAAGGCCATGGCGGTATTCTGGTGATGAGATCTTTATTAGAATCAGCAATGGCATTAGGTGCGGTTGCGGCAGAACCAGGCGAATTTTCAAAGCGAGCTTTTCTTAATGGAAAGATGGACTTAGTACAGGCCGAGGCCGTGGCTGATATTATCGATGCTAGCTCTGAGCAGTCTGCCCGTTCAGCACTCCGGTCTTTATCAGGCGAGTTTTCTGATCAGGTAAATGCATTAACTAAAGCATTGATTGAGCTTAGAGTGTTTGTCGAGGCGACCATTGATTTTTCTGATGAAGAGATTGATTTTTTAGCATCTGGTGACGTAAAACTAAAAGTAGAGAAGATTGAAAATGATATTAAAGATATTTTAAATTCCGCCGAACAAGGTGCTATTCTCAGAGAAGGATTAACCGTTGCGATTGCTGGTAAGCCTAATGCTGGTAAATCCTCTTTACTCAATGCACTGACCCAAGTTTCTAGTGCGATTGTGACAGATATTGCTGGCACGACACGTGACGTCTTAAAAGAAACCATACAAGTTAACGGCATGCCGCTTAATATTATTGACACTGCAGGCCTACATATAAGTGAAGACAAAGTAGAGCAAGAAGGCATTAAAAGAGCGCATTCTGAAATTGAACGCGCTGATGTGGTTTTGATGGTTTTTGATGCGCAAGATAAAAATCCAGACCTGTCAATTCTGCCAAGCGGTATAGAGGGTAAGCCCATTATCTTAATCAAAAACAAAGTTGATATAACGGGTGAGCCTACCGGTATAACACGCGGTGATGATCAAGTTCAATTGGCGCTTTCGGCCAAGCAGTCGCAAGGGGTTGATTTACTAAGACAAGAACTGTCAGACATTGCCGGTTTGAGTGACACCGGCGAAGGTGTGTTACTAGCCAGAAAACGCCATATTATTGCTTTAGAATCTGCCCTAGATTCAACCCGTCATGCGTTAGATCAACTTAACAACAATGCCAGCGAGCTGGTTGCTGAAGATTTACGCCAAGCTGCTCAATACTTAGGTAGTATCACCGGTGAGTTTTCATCAGATGATTTATTAGGTGAAATATTTTCATCTTTTTGCATTGGCAAATAACTGATATCTATGGGCATTAAAACAAAATTTTATCTTTATTTATTGGTGACCATTGCCTTGTCGCCTATATTGGCAAGTGAAATGGTGCTGGTTTATCAATCGCCCAATGTGCTTGATATCGTTTTAGTTTTGTTAATATTGTCAGTCTATCTAGGTCTATATCTTGCGATTCGTAAAGATTTCTTATTGCCGTTTAGTGATTTACAAAGATGGGTCAGCGACTACAATATCGACCAAAGTGCACGCCTAAATGATGAGCAAAAAACCACCTTCCAGCCAGTGGCAACTGCGATTAATCATCTGATTGAAGAAAACCAGTATTTGTATGATGACATGGAAGATATTCTGCAAAAGCAGATCCAGCGTTTGAGTAAAAAATCTGCCTCATTAGAAACACTTTACGGTGTTTCATCAAAACTTAATTCAATGCATTCTACTGAGGAATTGTTTGAACATTTTTTAGATATTTTTATGAATATGACTGGCGCTGCTTCTGGTGCAGTACGCAGTTTGAGTGATGAGGGTGAGTTGCATTTGGTCGCCCAGCGTGGCGTGATTGATAAAAAAGGGCAAATGGTTGATGTGCTTAGTAGTGATTGTTTCTGTGGTGAAGTGGCCATGGCGCAAGATGTAAATGTGCAATTTAGTGTACACACTTGTGCCAAGTGTGTGGGTAATAAGTCTGAATCCAAAGCCAATGTTGGCACAATCTTTATTCCACTAAGGTACCACGGAAAAACTTTGGGTGTGTTTAATCTATTTTTTGATACCGAGCCGTCTTTGGCTTTTGATGAGCGCGCATTGTTAGAGTCGATTGCAGACAATATTGCCATTGCACTAGATAAGGCGCGACTCGATGAAGAGACCAAGCGCATGGCGCTTTCACAAGAGCGCCTATTCTTATCACAAGAGATTCATGATTCTTTGGCGCAAACCATTTACAGCTTAAAGTTGCAAGTAACCGTTTTAGATGACATGCTTAAACAAGGCGCCAAAGTTGAGGCAAGCGATAAGGTTGCCAGTCTGCAGTTTAATATTACCCAAGCCAACCAAGAGTTACGAGAATTAATGTGTAATTTCCGTGTGCCATTGGATCCCAAAGGTATTGAAGTGTCATTAGAAAATCTGGTCAATCGATTTAAAACCGAAGAGGGGGTGGCCACTTATCTACATATAGAAGGTAAGATTAATTTCCCACCAGAAACAGAAATGCAAATTATGCGCATCACCCAAGAGGCACTATCTAATATTCGTAAGCATGCCAAAGCGCGCAATGTGCGCATTCTGCTTTCTGCTGAGCCTAATTGCCAATTACTAATTGAAGATGATGGTGTTGGCTTTAAAAAAGACCAGTTTGATACTGAGGTAATGGGGAATAATATTGGCATGAATATTATGAAAGAGCGAGCAGGCCGAATGGGTGCCAGTATCGAGATTGAATCTGAAGCTGATGAAGGTACTCGGGTGATTGTCTCATTTAAGGAATTATCATGAAAGTCTACATTATTGATGACCATGCTTTATTTCGCAATGGATTAATCTCATTATTAGAGTCAAGAAAAATTAACGCTAAAGCAGCAGCTTCGCCTGAACAAGGTTTGGAAGAAATCCCTACTTTATTAATAGATATCATTTTATTAGATTTACGCATGCCTGCCATGTCAGGCATTGAAGTCTTAAAGGCATTAAAAGATCAGGGCGAAAAAACCCCGATTGTCATGCTAACCACCAGCACCGAAGAACATGATTTGCGCGACTGTTTAAAATATGGCGCCCAAGGTTACTTATTGAAAGACATGGATCCTGATGAATTGGTTGATGCTTTAGATGAGATCGTTAAGGGTTCTATTATAGTGGCACAAGACATGACTCATGTATTGGCCAAAGTGCTTAGAAACGAACTAACTGATAACGAGGCAACCTTTGATTCGCTCACTAATCGAGAAAAAGAAGTGGCTTGTCAAGTAGCGCACGGACACAGTAATAAAGTAATTGCACGTGAGTTAGGTATTTCTGATGGTACCGTTAAATTACATGTGAAATCAATCTTGAAAAAATTATCACTCAGTTCTAGGGTTGAAGTAGCCGTCATGATTACTGAAAAAGGATATTGCAGATAAAGACTATGGACGGATATCAAAGATTAGTCATTAAAGCATTGCGATCAGTAGAGGAAGTATTGCCGTGGGATTTAGAAGAGGAAATAGAACAAGATCTTAACTTAATCGTATTAGATATTAGAGAGCCAAGCGAATTTGAAATGATGCATATTAAAGACTCAATTCATGTACCTAGAGGCGTACTAGAAGGTGCTTGTGTTTGGAACTATGATGACACCATTCCAGCACTAGCTCAAGCCAGAGACCAAAATATTGTTGTGGTATGTCGCTCGGGCAATCGTAGTGTCTTGGCGGCATTGACAATGCAGCAAATGGGCTTCGAGCATGTTCGATCACTCAAATTAGGCATTAAAGGCTGGAATGATAACGACCTAGAAATGCTTAATAATCAAGGAGATATTGTCGATATTAATCAAATCGATGAGTGGCTAAATAAAGCAGTCCCTGAAGACAAATTAAAGCCTTAATTTTCGTTCTACAAATTAATTTATAAAAAAAGAAGAATAGTGCTTGACGCACAAAAAATTCTACGTATAATTCACCCCTTTCACCGAGCTAGAAACTTTAAAACTTCTGGACACGGTAGCTCTTTAAAAATATATCAAACAACTTGTGTGGGCACTCGTACAATAAAA
>JABGOT010000143.1 GCA_018648985.1 Candidatus Ruthturnera sp. | reverse complement strand
CTTTATTAAGGCGAGCCGCTTCTTGATCTTTGTCAATCAGTCCGGCTAATGGGATGAGTACTTTCATCTCGCCGACTAATGCAGTGGCTGATTCTGGCGCTTCATCACTCGCCTTAAGTTGGTCAATACTTTCTAACTTGGCTAAGCTGTTTAACACCTGTGAGTGGGTGCTTAAACAGCGCTGATCACCATCATTGGTGTTTTGCACAAAGCAAGGTAGTGGCTTAGAAGGTGGGATATTCATCTCACCGCGAATTTGGCGAATACCTAAAATAAAGGTTTGTAGCCATTTCACTTCTTCTTCAGCTTGTGTTGAAATTAAGTCTTGTTCAACCTTAGGGTAAGCTTGAGTCATCAAGCTCTCGCTGTCCTTACCCACAAGTGTGCAACATTGCTCATAAATCTCTTCGGTGATAAATGGAATGATTGGATGTAGCAGCGTCAAAATTTCATTTAAAACTTTAAGCAGGGTAGCTTGTGTGCCAGCTTTAGTTGCATCATCGGCAAGCAAAGGCTTGGATAATTCTAAGTACCAATCACAATAGTCATGCCATACAAATTCGTATAGTTCTTGACTCATTAGATCAAGACGATAATCTTCTAGGTGTTTTTCAACGTTTACTTTAGTGGCTTGTAGGCGCGATAAAATCCACTCATCTGAAGTCGATAAAGTGGCTTTAGCATCAATAGTATCACCTTCAAGCTTCATTAATACAAAGCGAGAAGCGTTCCATAACTTATTACAAAAATTACGATAACCCTCAACACGCTTAAGATCAAACTTAATGTCACGACCAAACGAAGCAAGTGCTGCAAAGGTAAATCTTAAGGCGTCAGTACCAAATGAAGGAATTCCATCTGGAAATTCACCTTGGGTTTGTTTTTTAATCTTTGCAGCCATTTTTGGCTGCATCATGCCTTGGGTTCTTTTAACTAACAAGTCGTCCAAACTAATGCCATCAATAAGATCAATTGGATCTAAGACGTTGCCCTTAGATTTAGACATTTTTTGCCCTTGTCCATCTTTAATCAGGCCAGTAATATAAATATCTTTAAACGGTACATCGCCAGCAAATTTCAGCCCAAACATAATCATGCGAGCCACCCAGAAGAAGATGATATCAAAACCAGTCACCAAGACATTGGTTGGGTAAAAGCGTGAGAGTTGTGGGGTTTGTTCTGGCCAACCCAAGGTTGAAAACGGCCATAAGGCAGATGAAAACCAAGTGTCAAGCACATCATCATCTTGTCTAAGCGCCACACCTTCTCCAGCTTGCGCTTGTGCATCTTCTAGTGAGTCTGCGACAAAGGTGTTGCCATCATTGTCATACCAAGCAGGGATACGATGTCCCCACCAAATTTGGCGAGAAATACACCAATCTTGGATGTTGTCCATCCAGTTGTAATAAGTTTTGTTCCAGTTTTCAGGGATAAAGCGAATATCTCCATTTTTAACCGCGTCAATTGCAGGCTTGGCTAACGGCGCAACTTTAACAAACCATTGGTCAGTCATATAAGGTTCAATCACTGAGTGAGTTCTATCACCACGTGGCACCATTAAAGTGTGTGGTTCGATTTTTTCCAACAGACCTTGTTCATCCAAATCTTTAACCATTTGTTTACGAGCATCAAATCGGTCCATACCAGTGTAAGCGCTTGTAACCGTGTCGTTAATTTTGGCATCATCGGTTAAGATGTTAATAATATCCAAATCATGACGCTGGCCCATTTCATAGTCATTAAAGTCGTGAGCAGGGGTGATCTTTACACAACCAGTACCAAACTCCATGTCAACATAATCATCAGCAATAATGGCTATTTTTCGATCAGTGAGTGGCAGATCAATGGTTTTACCAATCAGGTGTGTATAGCGCTCATCATCTGGATGAACTGCTACAGCACTATCGCCCAGCATGGTTTCAGGGCGAGTAGTGGCAACCACCATCACTTCATCAGTGCCGGTAATAGGGTAGCGCATATGCCACAAAGAGCCTTGCTCTTCCGTGCTAATCACTTCAAGATCAGAAACCGCAGTGTGTAGTACGGGGTCCCAATTAACCAATCGCTTTCCACGATAGATTAAGCCTTCGTTGTAAAGCTGAATAAAAACTTTATGAACGGCATCTGATAGGCCATCGTCCATGGTGAAGCGCTCTCTTTCCCAGTCAACTGAAGTACCAAGACGACGCATTTGTGAGGTAATCGTGCCACCTGATTGCTCTTTCCAATCCCAAATTTTATCAATGAATTTTTCTCGCCCAACATCGTGTCGAGTAATATTTTGTGCAGCAAGTTGGCGTTCAACTACCATTTGTGTGGCAATGCCGGCATGGTCAGTGCCAGGCTGCCAAAGTGTTTGCTCACCCTTGCCACGATGGTAGCGGGTGAGTACATCCATAATCGTATGCTGAAAAGCATGACCCATATGTAGACTACCCGTTACATTGGGTGGCGGCAGCATGATGCAATAGGCGTTTTCGCTAGTGGAATTTGAATCGGAAGAAAATAGATTTTTGTCTTCCCAAAGTGAGCGGTATTTCGCTTCAATTTGTTCTGGATTGTAAGTCTTTTCCATTAACGTATAAAGATGGATAAAACTGTGCAATTATACCAATAAAATTATCCAGCAAGTATCGAAATGAAATGCTTTAGCTATCGGGTTTTGGTGTTATTTTAAAGTGAAAGAAATCATGGTTTAAGTACTGCGCTACATCTTCTTCATCATTCGGCATCCAAAAAATACCCAATGCCGTTACGCAAGTAGATATCTGCCACCTGATATCGTCTAGTGATTGCAGTGAGGTTCCATCACTAATTGGCACTAAGCTATTGTCATGGCATTTTTGACATTCTTCGGTGTAAAGCACTTCACCGTCAATCAAAACCCTTTTGTCGATATCAGAAGCTTGAATGCTAAAGGTTATCAATAATAATAGATAGGCTAATCGTTTTAACATATGCTTAGTTTATAACAGTTTTAAGATAGAATGCTTGCAACTAAACAAACATCAAAACGAATGACCAAAGCAGAACACTGGGTAGTGTATTTGTTACGTTGCCGAGATGACAACTTATATTGTGGCATTACCAATCATTTGGATCAGCGCATTCGCCAGCACAATGGCGAGATTAAAGGCGGTGCAAAATACACACGAGCCAATGGCCCTTGTGAGCTAGTGTACCAAGAAAAATCCAAAGACAGAAGTAGTGCCTCTAAGCGAGAATACGAAATTAAAACCATGAGCCGAGATGATAAATTATCATTGATTAAAGCGTCATGAGTAATTATCAAAGAATTTCTTGCGAGGCACACAGTGTTTATGAATTAGCAATTATGCGTGGCCAGTCAATTAAAGTCACTATTGATGAAAAAACTCAAACTATACAACCTCAAGATATCACAACCAAATCAGGCGAAGAATTTTTGATTTTTATTGATGAGAAGGGTGAAAAACAAACATTACGTGCTGACAAGGTCGCCTTGTAGCGTCGTTTTGAAAAAATCTGAAATTTTTTATTTATCTCAATATTTAGCTTATAAAAGTGGCTAAAACATTGGTTTACAGGTGATTTTTGGCTATTTTTAGTGGGAAATTGGGTTGATATTAAAAATTTGCTAAATTTTTAAAGCTTTTGAAATAGAAAATAATTGAAGTCTTGTGTGTTTCCGTTAGGATGAGGATGGACTTCAGAGGTAGTTTTGACTAATTTAAAGTCATTACCCAATAAATGTTTGATTTTATTCGCGTCGTATTGCTCAATATTAAGATCTGAGCATTCTTTAGGGCCTGTAGGGGCAAAAGTTGCCAGCAGGAAATAACCTTGAGGCTTTAAATATTGATCCAGCTTATTAAGGTAGGTTTGCTGGTCTTTTTTATCGGTTAAAAAGTGAAAAACCGCGCGATCATGCCATAAGTCAAATTGAGTGTTGGATTGAAAATTTAGGATATTTTCATTATAAAAACTAACCTTGTCAGAATGCACAGCTAAACGCTCTTGCATGACTTGAATAGCAGTAGGTGAGAGCTCTAGTAGTGATAAATCGGCATAATCCTTATCTAGTAGATTATCAGCTAATACCGACACACCAGAACCTATATCAATTACAGAATCATCTTTATTTGTATTGGCCAAAATCCAATCAAGTGAAACAGTGGAGTGGTCTTGATACCAGCTAACTTGATTGTGATTTTTAGTTTGATAAACCTTGTCCCAATGGGTGAGTGTATCTGTCATTCATTTGGTGTTTATAATAATAAGTATTTGAATTATAGCGAGTTATTATGAGGATTTTGCACACAATGTTGAGAGTGGGAGATTTGGATAAATCTATTGCGTTTTATACCGAAGTTTTAGGCATGAGTTTATTGCGTCAAAAAGAATATCCTAAGGGTGAATTCACTTTGGCGTTTTTAGGCTATGGTCCAGAATCAGAAAACCCAGCGCTCGAACTTACTTACAACTGGGGTAAGGGTAATTATGAAGTCGGCACAGGCTTTGGTCATATTGCCATTAATGTTGAAGATGTCTATAAAGCAGTTGAGATGGCAAAAGAAAAAGGCGCTGAGGTAATCCGCGAGGCAGGGCCGATGAGTGCAGGTACGACGATTGTGGGATTTTTAAAAGATCCGGATGGTTATGAGATAGAATTACTCTCTAAAACATTTGAGTAGTTTATTACACAACGCCAAATTTTTATTATCAAGGCATTTTTCGAAGAGATAGTTATTCATATCTTAAGAAAAATAACACAGAGAATAGAAAATTGGCTAAGTGTAATTTTTACGACCTGATAGGGCATGAGCGATTGTATTTATATCTGCGTATTCTAGCTCGCCACCAATTGGTATTCCATGGGCAATACGGGTGATTTGAATGTCAAATTGTTTGGCCATGTTACTGATGTAATGGGCAGTTACTTCACCCTCTACTGTTGCGTTCGTCGCTAGGATAATTTCCTCAACCTTTTGATCTCGAAGCTTTTGTTCAAGCTCATCCAACCCAAGCTCGGCAGCGCCAATGCCATCGATTGGAGAGAGGTAGCCACTCAGAACAAAATACTTGCCTTTGTAAACCCCGCTTTGTTCAATCGCATGAATGTCGGTTGGGGTTTCCACAACGCACAGTTGCGCACTATCACGTACATCGTTGGCACAAATATTACAAATAGTTTTTTCACTCAGTGTACGGCATGACGAGCAATGTTTAACATGCTCCATGGCATCAACTAAAGCTTTGGCGAGCTCAAATCCACCGTCACGATTACGCTCTAATAGATGATAAACAAAGCGTTGCGCAGTTTTACTACCAACACCTGGTAGTGCGCAAAAAGCTTTGTTGAGTGTTTCAATCATAATAAGTAATTATCTAAAAAGGCAGGTTCATGCCACCAGGCATTTTCATACCGCCAGTCGCGCCTTTCATTTTGGCAGCTGATATATCGGATATTTGCTTGGTAGCATCGTTAATAGCAGTAAGAATCAAATCTTCTAGCATGTCTTTGTCGTCCATCACACCTTCGTCAATTTGAAGGTCAGTGGCTTGATGCTCGCCATTAATAGTGACCTGTACTGCACCACCAGCGGCCTTGCCGGTAGCAGTTAAGTTTTTGATTTCTTCTTGGGCTTTCTGCATGTCTTCTTGCATTTTTTGGGCTTTTTGCATCATGCCAGCCATTCCACCTTTAAAC
>JABGOT010000117.1 GCA_018648985.1 Candidatus Ruthturnera sp. | reverse complement strand
ACGAAGTGCAAGTTATTATCACGGTTATTTCAGCTAATTCTGAAGTTGATCCAGATATGATTGCAATGCTAGGTGTATCTGCAGCACTTTCAATCTCTGGTGTTCCATTTAACGGCCCAATTGGTGGTGCTAGAGTAGGCTATACAGATGGGCAGTACACACTTAATCCAACGTATTCAGAGCTTAAAAAATCAGATTTAGACATGGTGGTTGCCGGCACAGATGAGGCAGTATTAATGGTTGAATCAGAAGCGTCTGAATTATCCGAAGATGTCATGCTAGGCGCGGTAATGTATGCACATGAGCAATTCCAGGTGGCAATTACCAATATTGCCGAGTTTGCCGCACAAGTCGGTACTGAACAGTGGGATTGGAAAGCGCCAGCAACAAACGAAACTTTACTAGGTGACATTCAATCACAATTTGGCGCACAAATTAACGATGCTTACCAGATCAAAGAAAAAATGGATCGCTACGCCAAAGTAGGTGAAATTAAAATCGCAGCTGTAGAAGCTTTAGCCAGTAACGACGAAGGTGGAAATTCAGCCGATGAAGTTTCTAAATATTTTAAAAAGGTTGAAAAATCAACAGTTCGTGAACGTATCTTAAACAACGAGCCACGTATTGATGGCCGCGACAATGAAACCGTGCGCGATCTTAAAATTGAAACAGGTGTATTAGCTAATACACATGGCTCTGCCTTGTTTACACGTGGTGAAACTCAGGCCATGGTAGTTACAACAATTGGTTCAAAACGTGAGGCGCAACTGATTGAAAAACTAGAGGCTTCTGAGCGTGAAAACGACTACTTCTTGCTACACTACAACTTCCCTCCATACTCTGTAGGTGAAACAGGTCGTATGGGTGGTGCAGGTCGTCGTGAGATTGGCCATGGTCGTTTAGCACGTCGTGGTATTGCTGCTTGTTTGCCAACAATTTCAGAGTTTCCATACACGATACGTGTGGTTTCTGAAATTACAGAATCTAACGGCTCTAGCTCAATGGCAAGTGTGTGTGGCTCATCATTATCACTAATGGATGCAGGTGTGCCAATCAAGGCACCAATTGCCGGCATCGCAATGGGCTTAGTTAAAGAAGGTGATAGATTCACCGTGTTAACAGACATCTTAGGTGATGAAGACCACTTAGGTGATATGGACTTCAAAGTCGCAGGTACTTCACGTGGTGTTAATGCTTTGCAAATGGATATTAAAATCCAAGGTATTACTAAAGAGATTATGCATATTGCATTAAAGCAAGCAAAAGATGCAAGACTTAATATCTTAGGTCAAATGAACCAAGTTATTTGTGAGCCTAATACATCAGGTTCTAACGCACCAAAAACAGCCGTTATTAAAATCAATACAGACAAGATTAGAGATCTTATCGGCAAGGGTGGAGAAACTATCAAAGGCATAATTTCAGCCTCGGGTGCTAATGTCGATGTCAACGATGCGGGTGACGTTAATATTTTTGCCGGCAATCAAGAGGCTTTTGATAAGGCTGTACAAATGGTTAAGGAAGTTACTGCTTCACCTGAAGTAGATAAAGTCTACGCAGGTACAGTGATGAAAATTGTTGAATTTGGTGCATTTGTAAACATCATGCCTAACCAAGATGGCTTACTACATATTTCTGAAATCGCTCATGAGCGTGTTGAAAAAGTAGAAAACCACTTAAAAGAAGGCGATGAAATTGATGTTAAAGTAATCGGCTTAGACAGAGGCCGTATCAAGCTTTCTCGTAAAGTACTTTTGGATAAATAATCAGCTGATTATTTTTCTAATTAAAGCCACCTTAACGGTGGCTTTTTTTATAATTATCTAATATGCCAATCTACTTAGTTTTTTTATCCGTTGTCGCCATTTGGTCAACCACGCCACTTGCAATCCAGTGGTCAACCTTGGGCTCAGATTTTAATTTTGCTGTCGCTTCTAGAATGCTTATCGGCTTAGCTATTTGCTTGTTATTATTGCTGATTAAACAGCAAAAATTAAGCATCAGCAAAATTGCTATTAGTAATTACATCTACGCAGGGCTTGGTGTGTTTGTCACCATGAGTTTAGTTTATTATTCTTCTCAGAGTATTCCTTCTGGCATTATCTCGGTAGTATTTGGTCTTACGCCAATTATTACCGGCGTATTTGCTTTATTATTACTTAAAGAACCTTTCTTTAAATTTCATAAAATATCGGGGCTGTTGTTAGGTCTGGCTGGTCTTGTTACTATTTTTGGTCATACGCTAAACGTCGCTACTGAAATGATATCCGGACTATTGGCGGTGACTTTTGCTATGGCATTTCAGTCTTTTATCTCGGTCAAGCTTAAGCAAATCAATGCACATATTTCAGCATTAGAAACCACCGCGGGCGCATTGATTATTAGTGTACCGCTGTTTATTATTAGCTGGCTACTAACTGAAGGCACTGTTCCAACGATCACACTTAAGGCCGCCCTATCAATTGGTTATTTAGCAGTCTTCGGGTCAGTGATTGGCTTTATGTCGTATTATTATTTAATTCGACACGCGAGTGTACGTATTGTGGGTATCGTACCACTGATTACACCGGTATTTGCCTTATTGCTTGGTGCAAGCCTTAATTATGAAACTTTAACAGCCACTCAGCTAAGCGGTATCATCTTGGTATTAATTGGCCTAGGGTATTACGAATACGGCGGACGCAACTTGGAAAGAAAGAATGGATAAAAAACTAATCGACCTCGAAGAAAAATTTGCCTTTCTTGATCATACAATCGAGGAACTTAATAATGTTGTTTTTCGTCAAATGCAAAAAATCGACGAACTAGAAGAAATGATTAAGCATTTATCAACGCAAATCGAACAACTTAAGGATAACCCTGAGGATAGTGCGAAAGTCGCTAATGAACGACCACCGCATTATTAATATCGATTACTTACGACTTAATACTGGAGAATCAAACTTTAAGCCATCCCAACCATAAGTAATAAAATTACGAATATTAGCATGGGAATCACTATCAGGGGTGTTTAGCACGTCTTGGTAATATTGACCAAAACAATGCAGTGTTTCAAGCTGGGTTAGTTGATGAATAGCAGCAAAGCAAAATAATTTAGCACTACCTTGGTTTTCATCAGCAGCATTACCAACCTCGCCATTGCCAAAAGCGGCTGGTGTATAGTCGTAATCATCATCAATCAAGTCAATCAAATCCTCAAATTTCATTCTTGCGCCTGATCTTAGATCTTCTAAATATTCCTCTTGTGTCATCCTTCCCCCCTGTTTAAAAATTGCTTTATACCGTCATCGGATTCGGTTTGTCTGTATTTATACCGTATTTTTCAATCGCTTGTGCAACAACTGACCCATCCATCTCACCTTCATCAACTAAAGCTTTAAGCGCTGCTACAGTTACATAGTTAGCATCCACTTCAAAGAAGTCTCTAAGCGCCTCACGAGAATCAGATCGACCAAAACCATCAGTACCTAATACTTCATAACGACCTGGAACATACTTACGTACTTGTTCAGCATAGTTGCGCATGTAATCTGTAGTAGCGATTACTGGACCTTTTGCATCAGCCAAGCACTGTGTAATATATGGCACTTGTGGCTTATCCGTACTAAAGCGATTAACACGATCAGCCGCCTGCGCTTCACGCGTAAGTTCATTAAAGCTGGTCACCGACCAGATGCTAGATTTCACACCCCAATCATCGCTCAACATCTCAGCTGCTTTTTCAACCTCTCTAAGAATCGTGCCACAACCTAGCAACTGCACTTGCTTATCACCTTTACCGACTTCTTTAAGAGGGTAAATACCTTTGATAATTCCATCTTCTGTGCCTGCTGGCATCTCTGGATGAGTATAAAGCTCATTCATGGTTGTTATGTAGTAGAAAATATTTTCATGATTTTCATACATTCTATAAAGACCACTGCGAATAATCACTGCAAGCTCATAGGCGTAAGTTGGATCATAAGAAATACAGTTTGGAATAGTGTTAGCCACTAAGTGTGAATCACCATCCTGATGCTGCAAACCTTCACCGTTCAATGTTGTACGACCTGCCGTGCCACCGATTAAAAAGCCTTTGGCTTGCATATCACCAGCCGCCCATGCCAAGTCACCCACACGCTGGAAACCAAACTTAGAATAATAAATGTAGAACGGAATCATGGTGGTATTGTGCGTTGCGTAGGCTGTTGCTGCAGCAATCCAATCAGAAATTGCACCTGCTTCATTAATGCCTTCTTGCAATACTTGGCCTTTAATATCCTCTTTGTACCACATAACCTTGTCAGAATCTTCCGGCTGGTAAAGCTGACCAGAGGCCGAGTAAATACCTAACTGTCTAAACAAGCCTTCCATACCAAAGGTACGTGCCTCATCAGGGATAATTGGCACAACCTTAGGGCCAAGTTGCTTATCACGTACCAATAAAGTCATCACTCGGTTAAGCGCCATAGTGGTTGACATTTCACGCTCACCACTAGATTCTAATAGAGTCTTAAACACATCTAACTCTGGTGCTTTTAAATCTTCCAATTCAAATGAACGCACAGGAACTGAGCCACCTAGCGCTTTGCGCTGGGCGTTCATATAGGTCATTTCTTCACTATCGGGGGCCGGCTTGTAAAAATTAAGCTCTTTAACGTCAGTCTCTGTTACTGGCACATCAAAGCGTTTAGCAAAAATATCAACCTGCTCTAAACCTAATTTCTTTTGTGAGTGTGTGGTATTTTGGCCTTCGCCTGCTTCACCCATACCATAACCTTTAACAGTTTTAGCTAGAATAACCGTTGGCTTGTCGCTACATGCTTTAGCAGCATGATAAGCTTGGAATACTTTATAAGGGTCATGACCACCACGATTTAGATGATAAATCTCATCATCGCTCATATGCTCAACCATCGCCAATAATTCAGGATATTTGCCAAAGAAATGCTTACGTACATAAGCACCGTCTTTAGCTTTATAAGCCTGATACTCACCATCCACTACTTCTTCCATGCGCTTTCTAAGTAGGCCGTCAGTGTCTTTAGCAAGTAACTCATCCCACTTACCACCCCAAATTACCTTGATTACATTCCAGCCTGCACCACGGAACATGCCTTCAAGCTCTTGAATAATCTTACCGTTACCGCGTACTGGACCATCTAAACGCTGCAAGTTACAGTTAATTACAAATACTAAATTGTCTAATTTCTCACGGCCCGCCATCGAAATAGCGCCGAGTGATTCCGGCTCATCGGTTTCACCATCGCCTAAATAAGCCCAAACCGTACGTTTGTCAGTTTGCTGAATTTCACGATGATGAAGATACTTCATAAAACGCGCTTGATAAATCGCCATGATCGGCCCTAGACCCATCGATACCGTTGGGAACTGCCAAAAATCTGGCATCAGCCACGGGTGTGGGTACGAGCTCAAACCATCTTTGCCTGCCTCTTGACGGAACAACAACATTTGCTCTTCAGTAATACGCCCTTCTAAATAAGCTCTAGAATAAATTCCTGGAGAAATATGCCCCTGGAAGAAGATTAAATCAGCACCTTGATCAGCGTCAGGGCCACGGTAAAAATGATTAAAAGCAACCTCGTATAAAGTCGCCGATGAAGCAAATGAGGCAATATGCCCACCTAACTCATAAGGCAACTGGTTAGCCTTAACCACCATCACCATTGCATTCCAACGAATAATCGCTGAAATCTTCTCTTCGA
>JABGOT010000063.1 GCA_018648985.1 Candidatus Ruthturnera sp. | reverse complement strand
GTGATATTAGCAGTAGAGATCATAATAGCTGGGTAAATTTACAAAAAGCAATATTATCCCCTAATCACGATAAAAGCTCAACTAATAGCCATTGGTTTTAGGGTATAAAATATAAGCTCTTTAGTTATTTACATTACAAGCTTGATATTCAATAAAACCGGCCAATATCCTGATAAAAAATTACTCATTACTATTTTAGTTTTGGTGGTCTTTGGTTTAATCATGACTTTTTCTGCCTCTGCACACCTTGAGGGAACGCCAAAAGTTATTAAACAAGGAATCTATATTGGTCTCGGCCTTATTGCAGGTTTTTTTGTTTTGAAAACGCCAATTTCATTTTTTAAAAAACACTCTGGCATTGCTTTCATTGTGACACTCATATTACTAACATTGGTATTTATTCCTTATATTGGCGCTGGAAAAATTGGTGGTGCGTATCGATGGATTAATGTTGGGTTGTTCAATTTTCAACCTTCTGAAATGATGAAATTAGCCATGGTTTTATTTATGGCTGGTTTTCTAATTCGTCAAGAAAAAGAAGTAACTGACTCTTTAACCGGTATAGGAAAAACCTTACTTATTGTTGCCTCATCTGGCTTGTTAACAATGATGGAAACTGATTTAGGCGCCACCATTATTATTACTTTGACTGCGCTTAGTATGTTGTTTATTGCCGGTTCTTACATTAAAGAATTACTCATGGCAGGTGCCGGAATACTTGGAGGGCTTGCTTTATATGTTTTTTTCGACCCTACTAGATTAGATAGATGGCTGTCGTTTTGGATGAACGATCTATGGGGTAAGGATGGTGTGCACCAAACTCAACAAGCCTTGATTGGTATTGGCAGAGGAGATTGGACCGGTACAGGCTTGGGCGCTGGCATTCAAAAATACACCAAACTACCTGAGTCTCATACAGATATGATTTTTGCAATTATTGGTGAAGAGCTCGGTGTAATTGGCATGCTGTTTGTTTTATTTAGTTTTGCTTATATTATTAACAAAGGCTTTAACATTGCCAAAGAAGCGCTTAAGCATGGCAGAAAATACAGCTCTTACGTGGCGTTTGGCATATGTACTTGGTTTTCGATGCAAACAGGTGTGAATATTGCCATGAATCTTGGTCTTATTCCAATTAAAGGATTTACACTACCACTTATCAGCTATGGTGGTAGTAGTATGATTTTTTCTATCATTGCCCTGGCAATTATTCTAAGAATCGATATGGAAAATAGTGCGCCTTACAGTAAACAAAAAGATTATGTCTAAAGAGAAAAAGACAATTTTGATTATGGCGGGTGGCACAGGTGGGCATATATTTCCGGCCTTAGCCATTGCTAAAGAGCTTGAGCAGCACGCTGTTAATGTTAAATGGTTGGGCTCAAAACGTGGCATGGAAAACACACTGGTGCCTAAACATAATATCCCATTACACACAGTCAGCGCAGTTGGCTTACGTGGAAAAAACATAGTGGCACTTATTAAAGCGCCCTTCTTGTTAAGCCTTGCCTTTATCCAAACAGTACGTGTGTTTGCCAAACTAAACCCTAGTGTTGTGCTTGGCATGGGTGGCTTTGCCTCAGGCATTGGTGGATTGGTGGCTTGGTTGTTACGCGTGCCATTGGTCATTCATGAGCAAAATTCAGTGCCCGGCACCACTAACAAGCTTTTATTAAAAATTTCCACTCAAACTTTTCAAGCGTTCGATAATACGTTTGATCGATCAAGCAATGTTTTGACTTCTGGCAACCCAGTGTTATTTAAACCTAAAAAGAAAAGCACTGGCAATAAAAAGCTCAACTTATTAATTGTGGGTGGTAGCTTAGGCGCCAAACCAATTAATGATATTGTCACTAGATTGAGTATTGATATTAATATTTGGCACCAAACTGGCAAACAACACCTAGACGCCGTTAAAACCCAATACAACAATAAAAATGTAAAAGTAGTGGCGTTTATTGATGATATGGCAAAAGCTTACGCTTGGGCAGATATCGTGCTTTGTCGTGCCGGCGCGATGACAGTGTCAGAGCTAATGTTGGCAGCAAAACCCAGTATTTTAGTTCCACTGCCTCATGCGATTGATAACCATCAATTTTATAACGCTAAAATTCTCTCTAGCCATAACGCAGGCATCTTGATTGAGCAAGAAGATTTAAACCTTAAATTACTTGAAAAAACACTATTAGATATTAGTGATTCACAGATTCAACAAATGTCTGATAATGCAAAACAGTTAGCCAAGCCAGAAGCGGCAAAAGTAATTAGTGACTACTTGCTTGGGATTGGTTAATACCTAATCTAGTAAATAAAGCTTGATCGGTATTGGTGTCTGGGTTATCAGTCGTCAACAGCTGCTCACCATAAAAAATAGAATTAGCGCCCGCAAAGAAACACATCGCTTGCATCGCCTCACCCATTTCAGTACGACCTGCTGATAAACGTACGACAGATTTTGGCATCATGATACGCGCAACAGCAATAGTGCGAACAAACTCGCTTTCTGTTGGTGGCTCTACTTTTTCAAACGGTGTACCAGGAATTGGCACCAAAAGATTAAGTGGCACGCTATCGGGGTGAGCTTCTAAATTAGCCAAAGATCTTAGCATAGAGGCGCGATCAGTCTGACCTTCACCCAAACCTAAAATACCGCCACTACAGACGTTAATGTCAGCATTCTGAACTGACTCTAATGTATCTAATCTGTCTTGGAAATTACGCGTGGTAATAACATTGCTATAATTTTCTTTAGAGGTGTCAAGGTTATGGTTGTAGTAATCCAAGCCAGCTTCTTTCAAAGTGAAAGCTTGCTCTTGTGTTAACATACCCAAAGTCACACAAGTCTCCATGCCCATGGCTTTGACGCCTTGAATCATCGGAATTACTTTATCCAAACTCTTGTCTGTAGGGTTGCGCCAAGCAGCACCCATACAAAAACGTGTAGCACCTTTGTCTTTTGCTTCTTTTGCTTGATCAAGTACTAGGTCAATTTCCATGAGTTTTTCACGCTCAAGACCCGTGTCGTATTTGGAGCTCTGCGAGCAATAAGAGCAGTCCTCTGGGCAGGCACCGGTTTTAATATTAAGTAAAGAACTTACTTGTACGTAATTTGGATCAAAATTATCTCTATGAATTGTGTGTGCTTTAAAAAGCAAATCATTAAATGGCAGTGCAAATAAAGCCTCAACCTCTGCAAGCGTCCAATCGTTTCTAAGTTCTGTCATAATATTTAAATGTAATTTTTAGCGTTATTTTACGCCTCAGAAATACAAAAGGCCGTGCAATTGCACGGCCTTTTATTGAGTTTAAATTAAGTATTAACAGCTGTAATACATATCAAACTCAACCGGATGTGGAGAAGCGCGTAATGCAGTTACTTCCTCCATCTTCAAATCAATAAACGAATCGATTACGTTATCAGTAAAGACGCCGCCGGCTTTTAAGAAATCACGATCTTTATCTAGCGCATGCAACGCTTGATCTAAAGAGCTACAAACCTTAGGAATTAAATCTTTTTCTTTTTCAGTTAACTCGTACAAGTCTTCATCACCTGGCTTACCTGGATCAATCTTATTTTTAATACCGTCAAGGCCTGCCATTAACATTGCCGCAAAAGCAAGGTATGGATTAGCTGTTGGATCTGGGAAGCGAACTTCAATACGACGACCTTTAGGATTAGACACAAAAGGAATACGAATTGCAGCTGAACGATTCTTAGCAGAATAAGCTAACATTTCTGGTGCTTCAAAGCCCGGAACTAAGCGTTTGTAAGAATTTGTTGAAGAGTTAGTAAACGCATTCAATGCTTGAGCATGCTTAATAATACCGCCAATGTAGTAAAGTGCTGTTTGACTTAACTGTCCGTATTCATCACCATCAAATGTATTTTTACCATCTTTAAAAATTGATTGATGTACATGCATACCGTTGCCGTTATCAACCGCGATTGGCTTAGGCATAAAAGTAGCTGTTTTACCGTACATGTGTGCAACATTATGAATACAGTACTTAAGGATTTGAGTTTCGTCAGCTTTTTTAACCATAGTGTTAAATAATGCGCCAATCTCACACTGACCCGCTGTACCTACTTCATGGTGGTGTACTTCAGTGGTTACACCCATCTCTTCGATTGCTAAACACATCTGACCACGCAAATCGTGTAATGAATCTACTGGAGGAACCGGAAAATAACCGCCTTTAATTCTTGGTCGGTGTCCTTTGTTGCCACCTTCTAAGTCAGAACCAGACTCCCAGTCTGCTTCTTCAGAATGGATTTCGTAAAATGCTTTTCCAAGCCCAAAACCCGTATCCCATTTAACACTGTCAAAAATAAAGAACTCAGGTTCGTTACCAAAGTAAGCTGTATCTCCAATGCCTGTTTCGTTTAAATACGCTTCAGCACGCTTTGCAATGGAACGAGGATCTTTCTCATAACCTTGCATATCGTTTGATTCGATAATATCACAAGTGATATTTAACGTTGGTATCTCAGTAAACGGATCCATAACAGCTGTTGTTGTATCTGGCTTCATAATCATGTCAGATTCATTAATTGGCTTCCAACCTGCGATTGAAGAGCCATCAAACATTTGGCCTTCTTCTAATTTTCCAGCATCAACAGTATGTGCTGGAACACTCACGTGTTGTTCTTTACCAATGGTATCGGTAAAACGAAAATCAACGAACAGAACTTCGTTGTCTTTAATCATCTTCATTACATCTTTAGCAGACATATCTTCTCCTTTTTTTTAACTATTTAATTTGCTGACAGTCATTGTCAAACAGCCTGCGCCGTTACAAGCATAATTCTTTTTTGTTTATTTGTTGTCAGTAAGTGACAATAAAAACAGCCGACAATTCTACCCTATTTTCTCTACAAGTAGAATAATCTCATCGGTTTTTTCATTAATTTCAATGACTTTATGCCCATGCACTTTGCACCAAGCAGGAATATCATGTAGCACCCCAGGGTCGGTGGCTAGCATTTCAATGGTATCGCCGGTGTCAACGCTGTCAATCATCTCTCCCAAGCGTATCACTGGCATAGGGCAAAGTAGGCGTTTGGCGTCGATAGTATGCTTCATACAAGTTACTCAATCCCCAGCCAATCTTGAGGCTTAATGTAGCGCTCATACAGCTCATATTCAGGTGTACCTGGCTCTGGTGTGTATTGGTATTCCCAACGCACGAGTGGTGGTAACGACATAAGGATTGACTCGGTACGGCCACCCGTTTGTAAGCCAAACAAAGTACCACGATCATAAACCAAATTAAACTCTACATAGCGGCCACGACGATACAACTGGAATTGTCTTTCATGATCGGTAAATGGCGTATCTTTACGGCGTTCAATGATTGGTCGATAAGCCTTGATATAACTGTTACCCACACTTTGCATAAAGGAAAAACACTCATCAAAGCCACCTTTGTTTAAATCATCAAAGAATAAACCACCAACACCGCGTTGTTCGTCACGATGCTTCATATAAAAATAATCGTCACACCATTTTTTGTATTTTGGATACACCTCTTCGCCAAAAGGATCACAAGCATCTTTGGCAGCTTGATGCCAAGAAATTGCATCTTCATCAAAGCCATAATAAGGCGTGAGATCAAAGCCGCCACCAAACCACCAGATCGGGTCTTCACCGTCTTTTTCTGCAATAAAAAAACGCACATTAGCATGTGAGGTTGGTGCATAAGGATTGTGCGGGTGAATCACCAATGAGACGCCTAAAGCACTAAAGCTACGCCCCGCTAGCTCGGGGCGTAATGCCGTTGCTGAAGCTGGCATATTATCACCATGCACAATTGAGAAATTAACACCTGCTTGTTCAAACACAGCACCATCAGAAAGCACTCGTGTTAATCCGTGACCGCTGTTATCTGGCTTTTGCCATTCGTCTTTAATAAAGCTGGCCTTGCCGTCCACCTCTTCGAGTTGTGTGCATATGTCTGCTTGTAGATTTAACAAATAAGTTTTGACCTGATCGATCATCTAATTCTTTCTCCAGTTTGTAAATTTATAATCTTTGATGGTGAGTTATTATAGTTTTGTGGTGTGATGATAAAGTCTAATTCT
>JABGOT010000129.1 GCA_018648985.1 Candidatus Ruthturnera sp. | reverse complement strand
CCACTTAAACCACGATGAGTAATTAACAAAGCCTCTCTAAAACTTGCATTGTTACAACTAACAACTGCATCTAGTGAAAGCCCAGAGAGATCTTTAAAGTATTTATCAATATCATATTGATGAAAAGTGAATGGCACTAATGCTGGCTGAAATGGTAACGATTTGAGGCCGAACTGTTTAGCAATTTGCACGCCAAAATCAGTTGCACCCATTTTAGGGATGCTCGGCCCACCAGTAGCAATCACAAGTGACTGCGCTTGAAAATCACCCTGATTAGTTTGTAGACTATAGGCTGATTCAAATGCCACTTGACTGATCTCGCAGTCTAGAATAGTGTCAGCTTTCTGACACTCATCTAACAACACCCTAAGCACTGCACCAGATTTTTGATCACAAAATAATTGACCTAAGGATCTTTCTGTCCAGTGGAAATGATAGCTTTCCAATAAGGCGATAAAATCCCACTGAGTGTAGCGTGTTAAAGCTGATTTACAAAAATGAGGGTTGTTTGAAATGAAAGATTCAGGCTCAATAAAAAGATTGGTAAAGTTACATCTTCCACCACCAGAAATAAGGATTTTTTTACCAGCCTTGTTGGCTTTATCTAAAATAGCCACACTGCGCCCACGCCTCAATGCCTCAGCGGCACACATTAGCCCGGCCGCGCCTGCGCCAATAATAATGACGTCGTATTGCTTCACAAGAGTGTTTTAATCGTATTGACGATTTCTGGCGCATCCCATTCCAATGCACCTCGATAAGCATAACGAATAACGCCATCTTTATCCAAAACAAAATTAGAAGGATACGCATACACACCCCAGTCTTTCACTGCCTGGCCATCTGTGTCCAACATAATGGGTAATTCAAGTTTTACTTTTTTCAAAAAATCAGCCATGTCTTTTTTTGATTCGCCAATGTTAATGGTAATAATTTGAAAACTTTGATCTTTAAACTGCTGTTGCAATCGTATTAATGAAGGGATCTCTTTGACGCAAGGTTTACACCAACTGGCCCAAAAGTTAAGCAGTACAACTTGATTTTTATAGCTATTAATGTCTAATATTTGATCATCAAATGTTTTAAGTCTTAATCGAATACGTTGCTTACCTTTGTAAGGTTTTAACACTGGCCCACTAGAAACTACCTTGGGTGATTTTTGAATATCTTTATTCGCTATAAATGGTTTAAAGACATTAATCGTACTCATCAATCTTACCGCTCGGTGATAAGTGTCACTCAAACCATCTTTTGCTTTAATATCAATTTTGGTTAGATCTTTAACATCACGCATATGGAACCCACCATGCACATCTTTAAATCTGTGTACAAATACCTCACTACCTCCTTTTTTAAGCTGAGCGGCAATCTCTTCGCCACGAAAATATTTTGTGCCAAATTGTGGTAATAATAGATACACGGGTAAATTACTAAGTTTGGCGATATCAACATAATTTGCTGTCTTGCCAAGATCAGGCTTGCCATCAATTAAGTGTGGGGAGTGCAATATATGGCCTTTTAGCAAAGTTGATTTTGAGTTGTTTAATTGCCATTGATACGCAACCTTAAGCGCTAATTGTGCACCCCGGCCTGAGGTTAAAAAGAATATTTTATTAAATGATTTTTTCCTGGCGTAATCAACTAATTCAAGAAGATCATCAATATTAAAACGACCAATACTGCTACGATGTTTTGGAGTCATGTAGCTAGTGTGCAAATCTGCTACCCAAACATCGTAACCCTCAAAAGTTAATTGTTGCATGGTCGGCACATGGCCTTTGCCAAATCCGCGCTCAGAAGGTAGGTATAAAAATAAAGTATCGCCGTCTGATGCATATGCATCAATACTAATGACATTGCCAGAACTTAATTCAACCTCGAGTTCTTCGCCTGCAAAAACAATCGAAGATAGAAAAATACAAACAAGGCTAAGCCACTTCATGGCGCACCATAAATATCGATAATATAGTATAGCATTGTGCCTTCAGATGATCGGGCTGGGCCCACCACCTTAGCTGGATAAAACTTATTATCAGGGTTGGCTTGTGCAATGGCTGTTTCTAAATCAGCAACAATCTCAATGCTAGCAGCTGGTACACGATCACGCTTAACACGTGGAATACGCACCACGGCAAATTCTTCTTTGGCAAAATTTGCCCGAGGGTGAGGATCTAATGAATAACCATTAACCATGGATTATTACTCTGAAATAATTTTAGAGCCACAGACTTGGTTTGCCGGAACAGCAACATGAATTTTGGCTGGCAATGCTAACTCCATTGCGTTTACACGACGTACAAATTCTGCCTTATCAACACTGTCACCAATCATTGTGTTAAAGGCTTTTTCTTCCCAGATCGTACTAACCGTTCTGCCGCCATAATCATGCGCTGGATAAACATAAGTCTCGTCAGGAAGTGAGAATATTTTTTGAATAGAGTCGAACAATTTGTCTGCCGACCCACCTTGAAAATCACAACGACCACAGCTTCTGATTAGCAGTGCATCACCAGTAAAAACTTTATCGCCAACCACATACGACATGCAACCATCCGTATGGCCAGGGGTTGTCATGGCTGTGATTTGATAGTCGCCAAATTCAAGTGCTTCTTGATCTTTAATTAAAACATCTGCACAAGCAATTGAGTTGGTTTTACCAAGGACGATTTGCGCATTGGTAAATTTTTGTTTGAGTGGGCAAGAGCTGGTGATATGGTCTGCATGTACGTGGGTTTCAATAATGTATTTAAGGTCTAAACCCAATTCTTCAATCAGGCCAATATCACGTTGCTGAGTTTCATCAACTGCATCAATAATAATCGCTTCTTTGGTATTTGAGTCTGCTAACAAATAAGTGTAAGTTGAACTTTCTTTTTCAAATAATGGTTTGAAGATTAAGCTCATGGTAATACTTTTTTAAAGGGCTTAACCACGACACTCTCATAAGCACCTGACGCCATATAAGGATCAGCATCTGCCCAAGCTTGTGCATCTTCAAGGCAGTCAAACTCCGCTACTACTAATGAGCCAGTAAAACCTGCTTCGCCAGGTTCATTATTATCAATCGCTGGGTGTGGACCTGCCAAAATTAAACGACCTTCATTTTTTAAAATATTTAAACGATCAATATGTGCAGGGCGTACAGCCATACGTTTTTCTAATGAATTTTCAACATCTTGAGAGATGACTGCATATAGCATAATGCCTCCTATAGATCTAGCACGTCTTGCATAGAATACAAGCCAGAATTTTGAGCTTCTAACCAGCTCGCTGCACGTACAGCACCATTAGCAAATGTGAGTCGAGACGAAGCTTTGTGAGTAATCTCAACACGCTCGCCTTCCATAAAGAAACTAACCGTATGTTCACCCACCACATCGCCGCCACGAATGGTAGAAAAACCAATAGTCTGGCGATCACGCGGCTCTTCAATGCCTTCACGACCATAGACTGCACAGGTAGACAAATCTCTACCCAGAGCATTAGCCACCACTTCACCCATTTTTAATGCAGTACCTGACGGGGCATCCACCTTGTGACGATGATGTGCTTCTACAATTTCAATATCGGCGTCTTCACCAATCACGCGCGCAGCCATATCCAATAACTTAAGGGACAAGTTCACACCAACACTCATGTTTGGTGCAAAAACAATTGGCACATGATTAGCAGTATCATTAATCACTTGTAGCTGTTCATCGCTAAAACCCGTAGTACCAATCACCATTGCTTTGCCTGAGCTTTGACATACTGATAAATATTCAAGTGTTGCTTCTGGGCGCGTGAAATCAATCAGCACGTCAAACTGATCTAGCGCGGCACTTAAATCGTCGCCTTTGTCTAATGTAGCACCCAAACTAACTTTATCATTTTGGTTAATCGCCTCAATAATGGTTTGACCCATGCGCCCTGAAGCGCCTACAACTGCAATTCTAATCATTTTTTATTTTATGTAATTAAATATTTATATCAATTATTTCTTACTCTTAAATATACCGGATACTTGTATTTTCCTTTCTTGGTAAAGCCGTAATATTTAAACGTAATTTTACTACCAATAGCAGGTGGGTTATTCCTGTCTTTATCTTTAAAGCCAGAGCCGATTTTTAGCTGTTTTCCATCTTTGGTTTGGCATAATACTGACCCCATTTTTCCAAGATATTTTCCTTTACCCGGTAGTATTTTCAATACCTTGCATTCGGTATCAAAATACTTCTTAACTTTTAGTGCAGACGACAGTCTACCAGTCTCATATAAGGTGTTAGGGTTACGAACCACAACCCCCTCGCCTTTATTGCCAACTATTTGTTGTAAAAAATCTTGCAAATGTTGTTTGCTTTTAACTGATGTTTGTTTGAGAACTTGCAGATGGGGAATAGAGTTTGTATCTAAATAAGTCTTTAGAACAGACAATCTTTCAAGTAGCCCGCCGGTTTGACTTGGTACTTCAAAAATATGATGCGTGATATTTTTCCATCTATCACCAGAGTTCTTACTACGTACAATTGAGCTGATGTTTTCAAAATCATTGCGCTTAGTCCAAAGCTCACCGTCAATAGCAAATGGCGGGTAATTTTGAATAAACCATTGAGGTGGGTTTAGCTTCTTGCCACCACGAGTTAGTAACTCTTGACCATTCCAAAACCCACGTATGCCATCTAGTTTTTCACTCATCACCCAGCCAACAACCTCTTTAGAGTCGTCATAAGTTTTAAGTAAAAATAAGTCTGGCTTGCCAGCAAAGCTACCAAAAGACATTAACAACAGAGTGATTAATAGAATAAATCTACTAATCACTCTGTTGTTAATTATGATAATTGATCCTCTAAGAAACCGTTTTGTTTAGTAATATTATCAATATCTTGTAGGGCTTTTAACATCTCAGCCATCTTATGAATTGGGATCATATTTGGGCCGTCACTCAGTGCAACTTCTGGGTTTGGATGTGTTTCCATAAAGAAGCCTGATACACCCACAGCGGCGGCAGCGCGTGCAAGCACAGGCACCATTTCTCTTTGGCCACCTGAAGTAAGGCCATTACCGCCTGGCTGTTGTACTGAATGTGTTGCATCAAATACAATCGGCTGACCTGTTGAACGCATGGTCGACAAACCACGCATATCAGATACCAGCGTATTGTAGCCAAAAGAGGTGCCACGATCACAAATGGTAATCGCTTTATTACCGGTCTCGAAAGCTTTATCCACTACATTTTGCATATCCCAAGGCGCTTGGAATTGCCCCTTCTTAATATTCACTGGAATACCTTGCTTACACACATTTTGAATAAAGTTGGTTTGACGCACCAAAAAAGCTGGTGTTTGCATCATATCAACCACATCCGCCACTTCGTCTAACGGTGTATCTTCGTGTACATCAGTCAGTACTGGCACGCCTACCTCATCTTTTACTTTTTGTAAAATACGCAGTCCTTCTTCAATACCCAGACCTCTAAAGCTACCTGTGCTTGAACGATTGGCTTTATCGTATGAAGATTTATAAATAAAATTAATACCTAAATCTTCAGTGACTTTTTTGAGATAAGTGGCTGTCTCCATTGCCAAAGCTTCAGACTCGATTACGCAAGGGCCTGAGATAAGGAAAAACGGCTGATCAACGCCAATTTCAAAATCTAATAATTTCATACTGTATTCCTATTTCAAAATGTTATAAGTTTAATTATAAGTTATACAATTCCTTTAAAATACTTAATCATGACAAACACACCCGATATTCTAAAAAAAATCATTGCTCGTAAAGAGCAAGAAGTAATTGAACGCAAAAAGAACATCTCTTTCGATCAATTGATGAAAAAAGCTTATGACGACCGTGAAACGATTGATTTTTACCAAGCATTAAAAAACAAGGTAGATTTAAAGCAAAACGCCATTATTGCAGAGATTAAAAAAGCCTCACCCTCAAAAGGCGTCTTACGTGAAAATTTCAATCCAGTAGAAATTGCCAAAAGCTATGAAGCGCACGGTGCTGCTTGTTTATCAGTACTAACTGACAAAGATTTTTTCCAGGGTGATGATCAATTTTTAATCGATGTCAGAAAAGCGACCTCCTTACCAATACTACGCAAGGAATTTATCATTGA
>JABGOT010000060.1 GCA_018648985.1 Candidatus Ruthturnera sp. | reverse complement strand
GAAGACAAGGTGAACGGGTGTAAATAAAATTGTGCAATTTGATTAGAGTGCCCAATTAAGCGAAAAAACTGCCTTTCAGTAGCCTCAAGTGCTGCATCTGGCATCATGTTTAATAGGCCAATATGTAGTTCGCGAATGGTTTGGTGGTTGGCGCGATCTTTAGATAATATGGTCTCCCCTTCTTGCTCTAGGCGTGTAAATGAAGGTAGGCTAGAATGAGCAATGAGTGGCATTAGTCTAGCACTCCATAGATGAGCTCAAACACTTCATCTGCATTTTTACACTGATACAAATCTTCACTGTCAATGGTGTAGCCGTATTTTTGTGCAATGGCTTCATATTTTGGCACTCTATGCGCTAAGAGTTGTGGAAAGATCCAACCAACAAAAGCATCGGGGTTGATTTGTGCTACGTAAGTTAGGTTGTTTTCAGTTAAGTAAGTAGCCAGTTGTGCTTTTAAAAAATCAGCTTGATAATACAAAGGCTTGGGGTGTGTTTGTGCGCGCTCAATTAATGCTGATTTGTTGGTTTTGCTGGCTCGAATATAAAGGATTAGCGAATGCTCGGCGAGTGTTTGATACACTTTATCATCATCAAGTTCACACAGACTGCCACCTGCATCATTAATAAAATGATCAAACCCTTGCTGGGTTGATTTTTTAATAAACTGAGGCACATCCAGCATGGCGCTAATCTCTGCCTCCTGAAAAAGGGCTTGACGACGAGTAAACTCATCAATTGGTAATCCACCCTGCTCAGGATTGCCCGCCTTACCTAAAAAAGCAGAAACTGATGACAAGTTGTCAAAAGTGATGTGGTTTTCAACGCTAATAGATTTGTTGTCTAATAAATCACCTAGCCAATCATCCTGCCTGATGTTGTGTTTAATATTGTCAAGAATTGCTTGATTAAGATATTCGGCACCGATGCGGTAATCACCTGAATAGTGGAACCACTTATCTTCATTGCTCAGCAGTTTTGATAAGTGTGTTTTGCCAACACCCGACATGCCTAACAGCGTTAACCGCTTATTTTTTGATTGCTTGAATTGTTCGGCTGACAACCTCACAGCAACCCATCTTGTTTAAACATTTCTCGAATACCGCGCACCGCTTGACGAGTGCGGTGTTCGTTTTCAATTAAGCCAAAGCGTACATATTTATCACCATAATCACCAAAACCAACACCGGGTGAAACACCTACTTTTGCTATTTTTAGCAGCTTCTTGGTGAATTCTAATGAGCCCATTTCTTGATAAAATTCAGGAATTTTAGCCCAAACAAACATGGTGGCTTTAGGCGGGGTGACATCCCAGCCAATGGCTTGCAGCCCTTCACATAAGACATCGCGACGATCTTGATACATGTCTGAAATCTCTTTAACACAGCTTTGGTCACCCTCCAGTGCTTCAATGGCGGCTACCTGGATTGGGGTAAACATACCATAATCAAGATAGGATTTAATTTTTGCCAGGGCGGAGACAAGCAGTGGGTTACCAACCATAAAGCCCACACGCCAACCCGGCATATTGTAACTTTTTGACAAAGAGAAGAATTCAACCGCAATGTCTTTTGCGCCCTCAACTTGCAAAATGCTGGGCGCTACATAGCCATCAAAAACAATATCAGCATAGGCTAAATCTTGAATCACCCAAATTTCATGCTCTTTGGCGATTTTGATAACACGCTCAAAAAACTCTAATTCGACACATTCAGTGGTGGGGTTAGATGGATAATTAAGTACCAACATTTTAGGTTTGGGAAAGGTGTTTTTAATTGAGCGCTCAAGCTCTGCAAAAAAATCATCTTCTGGGCCACAAGGCACATGTTGAATATCCGCACCAGCAATCACAAACCCGTAAGGGTGGATTGGATAGGCGGGATTGGGTACCAATACAGTGTCGCCATTGCCAACAACAGCCTGCGCCAAGTTGGCTAAACCTTCTTTTGATCCAATGGTAACGATGGCTTCAGTTTCTGGATCTAAATCAACATCAAAACGATTTTTGTACCAACTGGTAATCGCGCGTCTAAGGCGTGGAATGCCACGAGAAGTTGAATAACGGTGTGTGTCTTTACGGCGTGCCGCCTCTACCAGTTTCTCTACAATGTGGTCTGGCGTTGGCTGGTCAGGGTTACCCATGCCAAAGTCAATAATATCTTCACCACGCGCACGCGCCTTTGCTTTTAGCTCGTTAGTAACGGCAAAAACATAAGCGGGGAGGCGTTTAATTCGAGGAAAATCTTCGTTCATTTATTTAATTGCTAATAATTCTACGTCAAATACTAAAGTTGCACTTGGTGGGATAACGTTGCCTGCACCCATTTCACCATAAGCTAATTTTGATGGGATAGTGAGCTTGCGCTTGCCGCCTATCTGCATGCCATCGACACCCTGATCCCAACCAGGGATGACCTGGCCAACACCCAGTTGAAAATCAAATGGAGCGTTTCTGTCAACGCTAGAATCAAATTTTTTGCCATTGGTTAGCCAGCCAGTGTAGTGCATAGAGACATGGTCGCCTGCTTTACAGGCAGTGCCTTCACCTAATGCTAATTCTTCAATAATAAGTTCTGCCATTGTGTTTTCCTAATAAGTTAATGTTATATTGTAAGAGCCAAATTTTCTAATATTTAGCACACCTACATCCAAAATTAAATATTGCCCTTTAATGCCTTTTAACAACCCCGAAATGATCGGTGTTTTATCAAAATTGAGTGAGCTAATTTTGCTTGGGTATTCTACCACAGGGTAATTAATTTCTAAAGTCTCGTTATTGAGTGTTTTAGCACCTAGTTCGTCAGCTAGTAATTGAACCTTTGGTAGTAGCTCCTCACGCACTTGAAGCAAGTCAATTTCTTCAACTTCATTTTTAAGCATTTTTCGCCAATTAGTTTTGTCGTTTACAAAATCTTTTAGTGCAACCTCTATTTGCCCAGATTTAAGGCGGGTGTCGACTTCTAGTATCGGTAGAGCGCTGATAGCGCCTTGATCAATCCACCGACCAGGAATATTGGATTTTCGCGTAATACCAACTTTAACACCCGATGAGTTGGCCAAATAAATTACGTGTGGGGTAAAGCAGTTATCCAAACCCCATGCCGGTTCACGACAAGTGCCTAGGTGGTGGTGACAGTTTTCTGGCTTCATAATGCACAAATCACAACTGGCTAGTTTTTGACAACAAGGGTAGCAGTAACCTTGAGAGTAACTTTTGTTGGTTACCTTTCCGCAATTTGCGCAGTTGATTTGACCATTAAATTCTAATTGTATGGTTTCACCAATCAAGTCGTTTATATTGAGCAACTTGTCGCCAATGGGTAGTTGGTATTGTGCTGTGCCCACACTAAGACTGGTGTGCATTTTGCTAATGAGCCCACTTAGCTGCATAGGATTAGGTTTGGGTTAGTAGGGTTTGTACTTCTAGGTATTTATCGGCCGTTTTTTGAATGATGTATTCGGGTAGTGTGGGCGCAGGTGGTGCCTTGTTCCAGTCTAGCGTTTCTAAATAGTCACGCACAATTTGTTTATCAAAGCTTTTTGGGCTACTACCTACTTGATAGTCTGCTTTCGACCAGAATCTTGAAGAGTCTGGCGTGAGCACCTCGTCCATCAAGGTAAGCTGGTTATTTTCATCAAGACCAAATTCAAATTTGGTGTCGGCAATAATAATGCCGCGCGACAATGCATAATCAGCAGCGAATTGGTAGAGTGATAAACTGGCTTGTTTAACTTGCTGAGCCATATTTTTTCCCAATATATCTATGGTTGCAGCAAAATCAATGTTCTCATCGTGTTCGCCAACAGCCGCTTTACTAGAGGGTGTGTAAAGCACCTCTGGTAACTTTTCTGCCAGTTGTAGATTGTCGGGCAGCGCAGTGCCACACACACTGCCTGTGTTTTGGTAGTCTTTCCAGCCAGAGCCAATAATGTAGCCACGAACAATTGCCTCTACCGCTAATGGCTTGAGTTTTTTTACAATAATAGCGCGACCCTCAACTTGCTGAACCTCGGCTACACTTAGTACATTGCTTAGTGGTTCATGAGTTAAGTGGTTGGGAATAATGTGCTTGGTTTTGTCAAACCAAAAGTTAGCCACCTTGGTGAGTACCACCCCTTTTTGGCTGATTGGCGTATCAAAAACAACATCAAACGCACTAAGACGGTCCGTGGTGACAATCAACATACGATTGTCATCAATATCATAAATATCTCGAACTTTTCCTTTTTGAATTAAAGGCAGACTAAGCGAGGTCTCGAACAGTGTTTGCAAGGGTGTTTTTCGTTAATAATTTTATCGTTATTTTAACCTTAATCCTAACATCGAAAATACGAATGTCGGATGCGTTAATGCATGTCTATGGTAAAATACACACCATAGTATGATGATAAAAATTTTTCTAATTACTGCCCTGCTAATCGCCCAATTTTCAACGGCTTCACCCTTGACTGACGGCGCATTGCGATTAATCCAAGTGGGCAACGAAATTGGTTCGCGCGATGTAGTGATGCGGGGGCAGTCTCTACTAATGAAGGGCGCGTTTGATCTAAATGATTTTGACGCAATATACGAGACCTCTAAACAAATGCGCCATGGTAATACGCTGATGGGTTATCAGCCACAGCCCCGTGTCGCTAACGAAATGCTCATTAAGCTAGTAAGACAAAGCCACGACCCTGCATTGTATGACTATGCGCTATACCTGCTAGATGGCAAGGGTGGCTTTGTTAAAAATGACTTCTTAGCTTTAAATTTGTTAGAAGAATCTTTTGAAGTGCATGGCAATGCAGATGCTGCCTTTATTGCTGCTGTAATTAGAAACGAAGCTTTGGTGCCAGGCACTAAGGACGAACAGCGTATTGGCGAGTTGATTACGTTTGCAGTTTTAAATAAGGTTAAAGGCGCGTCTGAGTACCAAGCTCAATATATCGACAGCGGACACTGGAGAAGTCTTAATGTTAGATACTGGAAAGACTGGCTAGCTAATCAATAATTTATAAGCTACGTAAGATTTTGTTGGCTCTATTTTTAAAGTGCCAAAAATCAGAATGAGCAACTTGTTTTTGTTTGGGCAGTGGGTGAGTTAGTGGGTTTCTTCGAATACCTTTATAGCGTAATTCGTAGTGTAGGTGAGGCCCAGTCGAGCGCCCAGTTGAACCTACATAGCCAATTACCTGACCCTTCCTAACCTTAGACGAAGGCTTAAGTCCACGAGCAAATTTAGACAAGTGACCATATACGGTTACATAATTACTGCCATGCTTGATGTAGACAACATTGCCTAAGGCGCCCATTCTTTTTCGGTGCTGGATAACGCCACTGGCAACAGAATAAACCGGCGCCCCTCTTTTTGCAGCATAATCAACCGCTCTATGTGGTTTCCAAGTTTTTAAGATAGGGTGAAAGCGCTTTCTTTGAAACTTGGAGCTAATGCGCTCATACTTTAAAGGCGCTTTTAAAAAGCTTGGGTATAGTGATTTTCCGTTAATATCGTAGTATCCGAGGCGCCCACGTTTATCAATATAAGAAAAAACAGCCACACGTTTTGTTGCGCCTATGTAAATCAGCGCACTGGGGTTAGCACCCTGTTTGCCAACAATAATAAATCGATCGCCTTTGTGTAAATCTTTGTTGAAATCAATTTTCCATGAAAATACACGTATCAAAGTTTTAACAATCTTTGGGCTGATATTGGCTTTTTTTGCATCAAAATTAAGTGATCTTGTAATGGTTATCGTAGTGTGGTCAGACGTATTGGCGCCATACGCCAACACACTTGATGGGCTGATTAACAGTAAAGAAAATGCTAAAAATAAAGCGCGCTTAAGCATATTTTCCAACAATTTTAGAAGCCAGATTTCGTGCTTCTTGGTCATTAGCAATGATGTCATCAAGGCTATTTAAAACAGCATGCTGGACTTGAGTTAGCGTCTGCTCAATAACATGAGGGATGTCTAAAAAACCAATAGCTTGATTCAAGAATGCCTCAACAGCAACTTCATTGGCAGCGTTAATTGTACCCATGGCGTTTCCACCCTGTTTGAGCGCCTCAAAAGCCAGTCTTAGGCAGGCAAATTTTTCAAGGTCTGGTTTGTAAAACTCTAAAGGTGGATT
>JABGOT010000124.1 GCA_018648985.1 Candidatus Ruthturnera sp. | reverse complement strand
TAAAAAATGCTGATGGCGTCTGGTATGACAATGCCTTTTCAAGCTCTTTAAACACACGCTCAGGTGTAAGCGCATCTACTTCACCTGAGGCAACCATGTCTTTCATTAATTGATGTGTCTCGTGCGCCACTTTAAAGCCAAATACCTTAAACCGTGCAGCAAACCGCGCCACGCGCAATACACGCACTGGGTCTTCACTAAAAGCATCTGACACATGCTTAAGCAAGCCATTATTTAAGTCTTCTTGGCCATTAAAAGGGTCGAATAATTCACCGTCTTTATCGGCAACGGCGTTAATAGTTAAATCACGGCGTGATAAGTCCTGCTCTAAGGTGACTGATTTTGAAGTATCAAATTCAAAGCCCTTGTAGCCTTTACCTACTTTACGCTCGAGTCTAGCCAGCGCATACTCTTCTTGTGTGCCGGGATGCAAAAAAACGGGAAATTCTTTACCCACTTGACGATACCCAAGATCCAGCATTTCATCAGGCGATGAGCCAACCACCACCCAGTCTTTCTCGGTATTGTTGTCGCTAATGCCTAATAAGCGATCACGAACTGCACCGCCAACTAAATACTTTTTCATGGTTGTGAAGAAGAATGGTTTAAATGCCCATATAATACACGAATGGATTTATCTAAATTAACACGCACGCAGTTTAAAGTTACTCAGCAATGTGGCACTGAAGCGCCATTTACTGGCGAGTACGTTAATCACCATGAAGACGGCAACTACACGTGTGTTTGTTGCGACCAGGTGTTGTTTTCATCTGACACTAAGTTCGACTCTGGTACTGGCTGGCCCAGCTTTTATGATATTGCTAAAGCTGACAGTGTGTCGTCAATCAAAGACAATGCCCATGGCATGACACGCGTAGAGGTCCGGTGCAAAAATTGTGATGCACATCTTGGCCATGTATTCCCCGATGGCCCCGCACCGACCGGGCAACGTTACTGCATTAATTCAGCTTCACTCAACTTCCAGGCTAAATAATGCACATTCATATTCTTGGTATTGCCGGTACATTCATGGGCTCACTAGCGCTAATTGCCAAGCAACTCGGCCACACAGTCACCGGACAAGACCAAGGCGTGTACCCACCGATGAGCACACAACTTGACGAACAAAATATCACTTATATTCAGGACTATGAAGTTGCCAACATGCCACAGGCCGATGTCTTTATTATTGGCAATGCCCTATCGCGTGGCAATAAATGTGTGGAAGAAATTCTCACCAAGCAATACACTTATACTTCGGGTGCGCAATGGCTGAGTGAAAATGTCCTACGTCATAAGTGGGTATTAGCAGTGTCAGGCACTCATGGCAAAACCACCACAGCAAGTATGCTTGCTCATATTTTAGAAGTTGCCGGCTACAACCCTAGTTTTTTAATTGGTGGCGTGGTGGAAGATTTTGGTGTGTCATCACGACTGACTGATTCTAACTTTTTTGTCATCGAAGCGGATGAATACGATACTGCATTTTTTGACAAACGCTCAAAGTTTGTACATTACCACCCAAAAACTTTAGTGATCAATAATCTTGAATTTGATCACGCTGATATCTTTGATTCTCTCAAAGATATTCAAAAACAATTCCATCATTTAATTCGCACCATACCCAACGACAGTCTCATTATTCATCCTGAAAATAATAAAAATATTGACGAAGTTTTAAATATGGGTGTCTACTCAATGATACGTGCCTTGCCCGTATCAACGCTAACAACCACAGCCAATGGCACTGAATTTAGTGTTGAAGATAGCTGTGTTAATTGGGCTTTACTGGGTGAGCACAATATGGAGAATGGATTAAATGCAATTTACGCAGCACATCATATCGGCGTTCCATTTGATGTGGCCTGTGAAGCACTAAATACATTTAAAGGCGTGAAGCGCCGTTTAGAAATCAAACATCAGACCAACAACATTACTGTCTATGATGATTTTGCCCATCATCCAACTGCGATTAAAACCACGCTCTCAGGTCTGCGTGCTAAAGTAGGTAGTGAAAATATCGTGGCAATATTAGAGCTTAGGTCCAACACCATGAAATCAGGTATTCACCAACAAAGTTTGGTTGATGCGCTTAAAGACGCTGACCAAGTGCTTGTGTTAAAGCCTCAGAATACTGATTGGGATATTGACGTATTGTTTGATGCTGGGTGCTTATTTAATTCAGTTGATGATATTGTCACTCAACTTACACAAATCAAACAAGGGCATTTTGTGATGATGTCTAACGGTGGGTTTGATGATATTTTCAATAAACTTATCCCTAACTTATGAAACCCATAAAACCTATTGCAATCGCTCTCACTGGTGCATCCGGTATGCCCTATGCTATCACTCTACTAAAAGAGCTGGCTAAATCTCAAGAGAAAATCTACGTGATGATTTCACAAGCAGCCAATACCGTAATCACTATGGAGACCGATCTTAACTTAGGCAGTGACACCAAAGCCATTGAAAAAAATCTCACTCAATATCTAGGGGCTAAAGACGGCCAAATTGAAGTATTTTCAAAAAATCAATGGACCGCACCAGTTGCCTCTGGCTCTAATCCACCACGCGCGATGGTCGTATGCCCTTGCACCATGAGTACACTTTCAGCCATTGCCCACGGCTCAGCTGACAACCTTATGCACCGTGCTGCAGATGTGGTAATTAAAGAGCAGAAAAAACTCATCTTAGTACCTAGAGAAACCCCGTATTCAGCCATTCATCTAGAGAATATGCTCAAACTTTCTCGACTAGGTGTGGTAATCATGGATGCCAATCCGGCCTTCTATCAAAATCCAAAAACCATTGACGACTTAGTCAATTTTGTCGTGGCTAGAATACTCGACCATTTAGATGTGGATCACGATCTTGCACCACCTTGGCAAGGCTAGTCATATGTAATAGACCTTTGCCCGTTACATTAAAAAGCAATAACGCTTAAGCCTAAAAAAGCCAAGAATATCGCAAAGAATTTTTTGAGTTTTTTACCATCCACATTGTGTGCAACTCTAGCGCCGATTGGTGCAAACAACACGCTCATCACCACAATACTCATCAACGCTTGAGTATGAATAAAACCTAGCCCGCCACTGGCAGATTCCACATTCCAGCCCGCCACAACAAAACCCAGTGCACCTGCAATAGCGATCGGCATGCCTACCGCTGCTGAGGTGGCAATGGCATTTTTAATGCCTACATTGTTATAAGTTAAAAATGGCGTGGTCATGGTGCCGCCGCCAATGCCCACAATGGCCGAAATAAAGCCAATAATATAGCCAGTTAAATGCCATATCCATTTTTTCAAATGATCAACATGGCTGGCGCTACTAATACCAAAATACATAACAATGGCCACGCCAAATTCAAACAAGGCAAAAAACAAGCGCATAAAGTCAAAACTCATTGCTTTTGTCAGCATTGCCCCGCTAAAGGCACCGAGTAGAATCATAGGGGTCAACCTTCTAACGTACTGCCAATAAATAGCGCCATGTGTATGATGCGCTCTAACGCTTGAAATTGAAGTAAACACAATCGCCGCTAACGCTGTGCCGACGGCAGTATGCATTAGAGCTGATTGATCAACGCTACCCGCTAATAAATACAATAATGCTGGCACCATGATCAGCCCGCCACCAACCCCTAAAAGCCCAGCAATAAAACCTGAAAATATACCCAGTAGTAATAATGGCGCTATTTCAGCCAAGCACTAACCTCGTCAATTAATAGATCGTCTTTATCATTAAAAAAATGATCAGCATTCGCCATTATTTGCCTGTAGTTTGTATTGTGTTTTGAGGCTCTCTGTTTTTCTTGGACACCTTGCATCACCGATGGAATATCCTCATCACCATATAGATCCAATACAGGAATATTAATATTCGATAAATATGGCGCGGACGGCCCTGGCATGCCAATACCCACGAAACGCTTAAATGGATTTTTATTATTCGCTAAATAATGCGCTGACATCTCACTACCCAAACTATGCGCAATCAACACATTAGCCTCTAGGTCTTGCGCTGCTAGGTAATTCACCGCTGAATTAATTCGATTATCTGCATCTGTAAACAAAGGTAGATAACGCTCAAATCCCACGCCATTTTCTAACACTGGCATTTGGATTGATAAGGTATTAAAGCCCCTCTCAGTAAGCGCCACCCGAAGTGGCTGAATGACTTGAGGCCAATCAGGATGCACACCCAAGCCGTGAACAACAACTGCGGTTTTTTTGGTGTCGGATTCAGACTCAGTATAAATAGCTAAAAATTCATGGTCATTAGCCTTTAACAAAACCACATCGCCATCCATTAAGCCGTCTTCAATAAAGCTTGCCCAGCGCGCTTCTTTGGCGTAATCAGGAATCACTTGTGCAAATACAATATTACTCAGCAATATCAATGCTACTAGAATTTTTCTCATAATTTTTCCTTAAATCAAAATCTAATTATAAAAGAAAAAAATTAGGGAATTTTACGAATGACTGTCTTTCAATGAAAACACAAATAATCACTGTTTTTAGTAAAAACAACCCTAATAACCACATAAAAATGATAAAAAATAGCGATTTTTTAAATAAAACTGTAAAAAATAGGCTAAAAATAGCCAAATATTGCTAATTTTTAGTTAATTTATTAAAATTTTGTGCATTACAAGAGGTTTATTAGCAAAATTTGCTAAATTTTTAACTATAAAAGAAGAAATTTAGTATAAATTTAAGACAGTTTTGATCGAATAACACCCGAAACCACGCCCATGTCAGCTTTGCCGTCTAATTGACCTTTTAACAAACCCATAAGCTTACCCATGTCTTGCATCGATGATGCGCCAGAATCAGCAATGGCTTTGTCGACAGCCGCGGTGATTTCAGCCTCTGAGAGTTGGGCTGGCATGTAGTTATTAAGGATGACGAGTTCGGCTTCTTCAACATCGACTAAGTCAGTACGACCTGCGTCTTTGAACTGTGAAATTGAATCTTTACGTTGTTTGACCATTTTTTGAATAACAACCAATATTTGTGTATCACTCAACTCGATACGATCATCGACTTCTTTTTGCTTGATGGCGCCCAAGATCATGCGAACAGCCTTTAAGCCTTCCTTGTCTTTTGCCTTCATGGCGGATTTCATATCATCAATAATGCGTGCTTTAAGATCTGACATAGTTTTAGTGTTTAGATAAAAGTTGATAAAAAAAATGCGGTTTAATTATAAACCGCATTTTTATTTGAATGTCTAGTACATTCTCTTTCTATGAACGCGGTTTTTAGCCATCTCTTTATGAGTACGCTTAACAGCTGCTGCTTTCATACGCTTGTTGACCCAAGTCCGCTTTTCGAAAAATTCTTTCTTGCGAACATCGGTAATAACACCGGCTCTGTCGCATGAACGACGGAAACGTCTAAGGGCAATATCAAAGGGTTCGTTATCTCTTACTTTAATTGAAGGCATGTTTTATTTTCCTTTATGAATCAGTGGTATCTGCATCAGCAGAACTATCAAAATCAACCAATTGAACAATCGCCATTGGTGCTTTATCACCAGTACGGAAACCGGCTTTAAGAATACGGGTATAACCACCAGGGCGATCTTGGTAGAACGGACCTAGCTCAGTGAATAACTTTGCCACTGAAGCGTCATCGCGTAATTTTGAAAATGCATTACGACGATTAGCAACAGAGTCTGTTTTTGCTTTGGTAATTAAAGGCTCAACCACGCGTCTAAGCTCTTTAGCTTTAGGCAATGTTGTTCTGATTGTTTCATGCAGAAACAATGAGTTCGCCATGTTTTGAAACATCGCTTTACGATGAGAAGCGTTACGGTTTAGTTGTCTACCTGACTTTCTATGTCTCATGATATTTCCTTATTCACTCATTAAGTCAACTGGTGGCCAATTATCAATGGCTGTGCCTAAGTCTAGGCCTTTTTCAGTTAACACTTCTTTAATTTCGTTTAATGACTTACGACCTAAATTAGGTGTTCTCAACAAGTCTTGCTCAGACTTCTGAATTAAGTCGCCGATGTAGTAGATTTGCTCTGCTTTTAAACAGTTCGCACTACGCACAGTTAGCTCTAACTCGTCTACTGCTGCTAATAGCTGTGGATCAAAGTCATCAGAAGTTGGCAATGCTGCCTCTTCCTCAACTAACTCT
>JABGOT010000145.1 GCA_018648985.1 Candidatus Ruthturnera sp. | reverse complement strand
ACGTATCTCAGCTTGCTGGTCTTAGATCAACACTTAAAGATCCTAGTTCTGCTGTAGTTTTGGGTGACGTTATCTCTAAAGAGCCTTTAGGTCCAGTTGTGCGTAAAGACGACAACACTTGGCTTAATATTGTTAGATGGTCACTTAACGCGATGATTGAAGCAGAAGAGTTAGGTATTACTTCAGCTACGATTGATGACGCTTCTACTAGTCCTGGTGTACAGAGATTACAAGGTAAATCTGGTAAGCTTAACGAAAGCTTAGGTCTTGATAAAGATTGGTCTCGTAACATTATTGCGCAAGTGGGCAACTATGGCGAAAGTTTCGAGAGAAACATTGGTATGTCAACACCGATCCAGCTTCCACGTGGTGTAAACCAGTTGTGGATTAAAGGTGGCATCTTGTACGCTCCAGCGTTTAGATAAGATCTAAATAAAATATAAAATGGCTAACTCTTGAGTTAGCCATTTTTTTATCAAGATTTCTTATGTTTACAAAACTAAAATCACTACTATATAACAACGAAGTTAGGGCAATCCTATTTCAGGTGCTAGCTGTTGCTGTTATTGCTTATTTTGCTTATCAAGCGTTTGACAACCTAATGCTTAATATTGAGCAAAGAGGCATTAGAAGTGGTTTTGGTTTTTTAAATGACGAAGCGGGTTTTGCTGTTAATGATAATTTCTTTTTAGAATATTCCCCAGCATCAACCAATCTTCAAGCCTTTTATGTGGGTATTGTTAACACCTTAATGGTTGCAATAACAGGTATATTTTTGGCCTCAATCATCGGTCTTATTGTTGGTATTGCTCGCTTATCTAGTAACTACCTAATTAAAAAAATAGCCACCATCTATATTGAAATTTTTAGAAATATACCAATATTGTTACAAATTCTATTTTGGTATTCAATAGCACTTAATGCGCTTCCTTCTGCTAGAAATAGCATTAATTTCTTTGATACTATTTTTCTTAATTCAAGAGGGTTATATTTACCCAAGCCCATCATGGGTTTTGAGTTATATATCGTTCTTGCAAGCTTTGTTATCGGTATTGTTAGCTATATTTTTATTAAAAAACGCAGTAATAAAAAGCACGATGAAACAGGAATTAAGACCAATACTATTCCGCACTTTCTAGGGCTTGTACTGCTATTGCCAATAGTGGCTTATTTTGTTTTTGGTGCGCAATTGGAATATCCGGCGTTAAAGGGCTTTAATTTCAAAGGTGGTGTCGATCTATCTATTGAGTTTTTTGCTTTGGCTTTTTCTTTAAGTATTTACACAGCTACTTATATTGCTGAAGCTATTCGCTCAGGTGTTGAGTCTGTAGACAAAGGTCAAAAAGAAGCGGCAGCAGCATTAGGGTTAAAAGACAGCTGGGCAATGCGCCTAGTAATACTACCTCAAGCATTCAGAGTGGCAATACCACCGATCATTAACCAATATTTAAACTTGACTAAGAACTCTTCTTTGGCAGCAGCGGTTGGTTATACAGAGTTAGTGACTATATTTTCAGGCACGGTTTTGAATGTAATCGGTCAAGCGATTGAAATTATCACCTTGACAATGTTGGTGTATTTAACGATATCATTGGTTATATCGTTAATTTTAAATACCTTTAACAAAAAAATGCAAATTAAAGGTAATTAATCATTATGCCAATCTATCCGTTAAAAGAAACAAGAGAGTCGCCACAATCGCAAATTAAGGTGCTCTCATGGCTGAAAGATAACTTGTTTTCATCTTTGTCTAACGCTGCATTGACTTTTATAGCTTTGTATTTGATTTATTTGATATTGCCACCGATTTTAGACTGGATGATCTTTGATGCTAATTTTGATTTAACTGCAGACAATGATTCTTGTGGCCGAGAAGGTGCGTGCTGGGCTTTTATTGACTCTAACCTTAAGATGTTTATTTATGGATTTTATCCACAAGAAGAGCTATGGCGTGTCAATACAATGTTTGGCATTATTGTGGCGCTTGCTGTATTCGGATCATTGATTAAAAAGTCACAATACAGAGCGCATTATATTATCGGGTGTTTTTTAATTTACCCTGTTGTTGCCTTTATTTTGTTACATGGGGGACTAGGCTTAGAAGTTGTTGGGACTGACAAGTGGGGTGGCCTTACCCTAACTGTTGTGGTGGCCGCCATTGGTATTGTCGCCTCTTTCCCATTGGGCATCTTATTTGCATTAGGTCGACAATCCAAAATGCGAGTTGTAAGGTTTATTTCAGTGGTCTACATTGAGTTTGTGCGTGGCGTACCATTGATTACTATTTTGTTTATGGCATCTGTTGTGCTGCCGTTGTTTTTCTCTGCAGGAATGGACTTTGACAAGCTACTTAGGGCCTTAATTGGTATCACCTTATTCCAAACTGCTTACATTGCAGAGGTAATTCGTGGCGGCTTACAAGCCATTCCTAAAGGGCAATATGAGGCTGCAGACGCCGCAGGACTTAGTTTTATGAAAAAAACAGTGTTGGTTATTTTGCCACAAGCCCTAAAGGTTTCTATTCCAAACATTGTTGGCTCGTTTATCGCTTTATTTAAAGACACAACCCTGGTGTTAATTATTGGGCTATTCGACATGTTGGCAATTGTAGGGGCAGCCACCAGTAACTCTAGTTGGTTAGGCAGAGATACCGAAGGCTATGTGTTTGTCGCCATGGTAATTTGGGTAATCTTGTATTCAATGAGTCGATATTCAAAAAAATTAGAAGCACGTTTTAGTACTGAACATAAATAGGTAGGACAATGAGTGATTTAATAAACAAAGAAGTTGGTGAGAAAGGTTGCTGTGATATTATCGAGATTAGCGCTCTTAACAAGTGGTATGGCGACTTCCATGCACTTAAAGACATTGATCTTAAAGTTAAAGAGGGTGAGATCATCGTGGTTTGTGGGCCTTCAGGCAGTGGTAAGTCAACCTTAATACGCTGTGTTAATTTCTTAGAAAAGTTTCAAGAGGGTAGTATTGTTGTAGATGGTACAGAGCTTACTGATGATGTTAAAAAGATCAGACAGGTACGCTCTGAGGTTTCTATGGTGTTTCAACACTTTAACCTTTTTCCACACCTGAGTATTATTGACAACTTGACTTTAGCGCCTATTTGGGTGCATAACGAAACCAAGCAAAATGCAAGAGATAAAGCCTTGCAGTTGCTGGATAGAGTGGGCATTAAGGACCAAGCTGAAAAGTATCCAAATCAACTAAGTGGTGGCCAACAACAACGTGTGGCTATCGCTAGGGCTTTATGTACCTCGCCTAAGATTATGCTATTTGATGAACCAACCTCAGCGCTTGATCCAGAGATGATCTCAGAAGTATTAGATGTTATGGTGGAGTTGGCTAAAGAGGGTATAACCATGATTTGTGTAACCCATGAAATGGGCTTTGCTAAAAAGGTGGCAGACCGCATTATCTTTATGGACGAAGGGCAGATCATTGAAGAGAATGAACCAGAATCCTTCTTTAAAAACCCAGAGTCTGACCGCTTAAAACTATTTTTAGATCAAATTTTGAGTCAATAATCTGTTATATTGTTATCCAAGACATAGGTTTTTCTAAATAATTTGGTTAAAAATTAAGTTTTTTGACCGGTATCACATAAAAACAAGCTTAAATTTAAATCATTATGAATCTGTTTGGTCGACGCAAAAAGAACGTAGAGCATGAGAAAGGCGAGCAAAATTCAAAATGGAACTCAGACCTTAAGCGCAATACTATTAACAAAACAGGGTCATCCCAACAAGGCTTTGAATTCGACGAAAACACTGATAATAAAAGGCCAAAAGATACATCAGGGATTAAGAAGGGACCAAGTATAAACGTCGACAAAATAACCCAGGACCAAGTCAAAATTCTAAAGAGTTGTGCAGTTGAAAACACAGCCGCTGATCTTATAAAAATCCTAAAAAGGACTAACAAGTCAAAATTCAAGCAAACAATTTTAAAGCCATTAGTTGATTATGGTTTTTTTGAGTTAACGATTCCACCCATTCTTAAAGATGGGAAAGAAAAATGGTCAACCAGTCCAAAATTAAAATATCGCCTAACTGGGAAGTTCGTCAGCAAAAAAAGCAGCAATTAGTTTTTGTGGCGTTTGCGATTCAAAAAAGACAGTATCCCACCCTATTTTTGTTAATTAGTTTCAAATATTCGATTTAAGCCACTTTCTTGAAAAAGTAATATCGTGACTAACCACATACCTTAATCGTTTAAATAAAATAAAACCGAAATAAAATATATAAGTCATTGATTTTTAATGATTTTTATAGTATTTTTCATTAATTTTAGGTTTTTACGCCTATTTTTGCTTATACTATAGTGTAAATTTTACAAAATTAATCAGTATGAAAAAAATCACCTTATCTACTTTATCTGTTGCGCTTTTATTTCTGTCTTTTGGCGTGTTTTCTGCTTCTAGTGTTTACACAGTTCAAGATGACACTGCTTTAAGATCAGACAAATCATCTAATTCTAAAGTGCTGAAAGTGCTTGTTAAAGATACAAGATTACAAAGATTAACTATGCATTATTCTGGCTGGTCAAAGGTAGATTTGAAGGGTTTAAATGGCTGGGTTTTGTCAAGCCATTTAACCAAAACAATGCCAGAAAATACCCGCAATATAGTGGCTAAATCTGGTGTTAAAAGCGATAATTCTAAGTACATTAAACAAATTAACAACCTTAAAGAATCTTTAGAAAAGTCACAACTAAAAAATAAAAACTTATCTTCTGAAATCGTTGATATTAAAGTTCTTAACGCCGAATCAACCAATAAAACTACTGCTGATTTTGACTCGCTTGAGCAGAAAAATAACGAGCTTTCTACTTATAATAATGACTTACAATCACAGCTTGACTCTGTCGATACAGACAACAATATTAACACTTTATTTATATTTATATTGGGCTTAATTATTGGTGTTATTACCAGTGTTGTTATTGCTCGATCAGCTCAGAAAAAACGCGACAGCTTCAATACCATTAGTCGCTCATATTAATCAATATTTATGGCTAGCGTTACTTCTGTTGAGGTCTCGATCGAGACTTTCCAAACCCTGGTGATTGAGTCATCACATACTCAACTGGTTATTTTGGATATTTCAGCCGATTGGTGTGGCCCATGTAAGATTTTAGAGCCCATCTTAAATAGTGTGGCAGCAGAGTATAATGAGGGTGAATTTTCATTAACAAAGCTTGAAGCAGAAGATGAAAATATGAAGATTGCTGGGCAGTTTTCAGTGCGGGGTTTTCCAACCGTTATTGCCTTTATTGATGGCGAAGAAGTGGATCGTTTCCATTCTGCACAAACCCATGATTTTGTACGTGATTTTATTGACCAAAACTTAGAAAAATTTTAATGAAAACTGGTATTTTACTCACTAATCTTGGAACGCCTGATGCGCCTACAAAGCCTGCTTTAAAGCGATATTTAAAGCAATTTCTCTCAGATGATCGAGTGATTCAAGCACCTAATAAACTTATCTGGTGGTTGGCTTTGAATGTGGTGATTCTTAATATTCGCCCTGCAAAATCTGCCCAAAATTACGCCAAAATTTGGGATAAGTTTGGTAAAGGCTCACCGCTATTAAACATCAGTAATTTACAACTTAAAGGCATTAAAAAAACACTGTTAAATCAATATGATGATTTGGAATTTGAAGTTGGTATGCGTTATGGCAATCCATCGATCCCTTTGGCGTTACAAAACCTAAAAATCAAAGGTTGCGACAAAATTATTGCCTTACCGATGTACCCTCAATTTTCAGAAACAACAAGCCTTTCAACTCTTGATGAAATTAATAAATCGCTTAACACTTGGGAAAACACACCAGAGTTGACCTTTATTAATGATTACTACCAAGATGACGGTTATATTCAATCTTTGGTTAATTCAGTGACTGAGCACCAAATGCTACATGGTAAGCCAGATAAGCTAATGATCTCGTTTCACGGCATTCCACAGCGTTTTGTTGATAATGGTGATGTTTATTACGATCACTGTGTTAATACGACTCGATTACTTGCTAAAGCGCTTAATTTACAGGCAGATGAGCATCAGTTATGCTTTCAGTCGATCTTTGGCCGTGAGGAGTGGCTTAAGCCACAAACCAAAAGCAGCTTAGAATCTTTAGCAAAAGATGGTGTTGGGCACGTGCAAGTAATCTGCCCCGGTTTTTCTGTTGATTGTTTAGAAACACTAGAAGAGATCGATGAAGAGAATAGAGGTTATTTCATGGAGGCTGGCGGTAAAGACTTTAGTTATATTCCCGCATTAAACGACCGTGATGATCACATACAAGCGCTCTCAAGCATTATTGCCAAACAACTCTAATAACTTCGCATAATTTATATTATGTTAAATTATAGTTTTAAAAGTTAAAATCAAAAGGAAAATCAACAGCCCTACTTCACTTGTCTGATTTTTTATACAATTGGATTGGCTGATAACCTAAATTAATATAATCATTAATCTTAGCCGGCCCACTCACTGCTACATCGACAATATCAATATAACTACTTTCCGGTATGTCGTACCATGATGAGTGTGTGCCGCACACATGTAAACTTACATCTTCTTTGCGCACCAGGTCTTCCAGTATCGATATTGCTACTTTTTGGCGATTAGCACGCTTCTTGGTTAACTGAAATTGCTCACGACCATGGGATACCACGGCAATCTCAATTTCTGGGTATTTTTCTTTTAACTGATCTTTTAAGTCTTTAATCATAGGTGCGGCCCACTCCCAAGTGCGTTTATCGCTCTCAATCAGCTCAAATACAACGCCATCAGGGTTATTATCAGCCTGTATGAGGTGGCTAACACTAGGATGCGTGTAATTAGCCGCAACAGTGCTACTTATTAGTAATAACAGTAATACTTTGAATTTGGCCATCTATTAACACCTTATCTTGCTTTGTTTGGTTATCATTGTACGGCTTACTCTTTATAATGACAAGCATGTCTAATCAGATCTTTAATATTCAACTTAAGAACAATAAGCGGAATTTTGAATGCTCAGAAAACGACTCAGTTCTTGAAGGTGGTTTAAGATATGGTTTGGCAATGCGCTATGAGTGTAGTAATGGCACCTGTGGTGCGTGCGTGGCTAAGTTGATTGATGGTGATATTAAACAAATAAAACATCATGATTTTTCCTTGAGTGATGAGCAAAAAAACCAAGGTGAGTTTTTAATGTGCTGCAACGCACCCGCTTCAGACCTTAATCTTAAGATTGATCTTATTGGCGATGTTAAATCAATCCCCATTCAAAACATTGAGACCAAAGTTAAAAAAGTTAGCTTTGTTAATGATGATTTAGCTATTATTACACTCAGAACGCCACGCTCTAAAACTTTGCAGTTTATGGCAGGTCAAGATGTTGAGTTATCTTTTAAAGGAAAAACCTCTCGTTACCCATTAGCTTCTTGTCCTTGTCACGGCATGGAGCTAGAGTTTCATATTAGAAACATGCCTGAAGATGCTTTTGCCACTTCCCTATTTACTAAGAAGATTAAATCTAAGTCAGTCATTGATTTAGAAGGCCCTAAAGGCATCTTTGTACTTAAAGAAACCTCTAAACGCCCAATGACATTCATTGCCTGGGATAGTGGATTTGCACCAATCAGAAGCCTAGTAGAGCATGCCTTTTCACTAGAAATGCCCAACCCGGTAAATTTCTATTGGGCCTACCCTGCTGATGAGCAGGTGCCTTATTTAGATAACCATGCGAAATCTTGGCAAGCGATTATGGATAACTATACTTACATACCGATTGCTTGTGAGTTTGACAGGTCTAGTAAAAATGATTGCCATAAGGTGGCAAAACAGATTTTTGATGCACTAGATTTAAACATCATTAATCAGTCTGATTTGTATCTTTGTGCACCGGCTGAAGTGTTGATTTATTTAGGTGAATTATTGCTTGAAAATGGCCTGAATGAGGCTCGACTTATCGCTTCTCCAATTTAGTAAAAATTGGTCAAATTTTCGATCTTTTTGGTTGATTTTATTGCCATCATTTTTCACACCTATTGACCCATAAGGCTTTGCACTTTTTATTACCAAAAAGTAATATTATGACATCATAAAATAGTGATATTTTTTGCTAAAAATCGTTCAAATTTATTTTAATTTATTTTCAATCTCGCTATCCCTTTAGTGGCAAAACATTCGGCGATTTTGTAGTAAAAATGACAGAAAACCCACTTGCAAAATAATCTCAAATACACTATATTTAGTTGCAGTTAAATCTAATAACACTATATGTAGTGTTTCTCTATTGGGGGAGAAAATGAACGAACACATTCAAGTCACCAAACGAAATGGCATAAAAGAGCCCATCGATATGGAGAAAATTCATCGTGTGGTTCACTGGGCTTCTCAGGACTTAGACGGGGTCAGTGTTTCCCAAGTTGAGATTAATGCGCAGCTGGCTTTTTTCGATGGTATTAGGACTGAAGATATCCATGAAACCATTATTAAATCAGCGGCTGATTTAATCTCTACAGATTCACCCGATTATCAATATTTAGCAGCGCGTTTGGCAATCTTCCATTTACGTAAAAAAGCCTTTAAATCTTTCACTCCGCCACACCTATATGCGCATGTTAAAAAATTTACCGATTTAGGTATTTACGATACCGATATTCTTGCTAAATACTCCGAGGAAGAAATCAACGAATTGGATGAATATATCGATCATTGGCGCGATATGAAATTCTCTTATGCAGCGGTGAAGCAACTCGAAGGTAAATACCTAGTGCAAAATCGTGTGACTGGCGATATTTACGAATCACCACAATTGCTATACGTATTGGTTGGTATGTGTTTGTTTCAAGAGTACGAGCCTAAAGCGCGTATGGATATTGTTAAACGTTTTTATGATGCGGTGTCTTTGTTTAAGATATCGCTGCCAACACCGATTATGGCGGGTGTGCGCACACCAACTCGTCAATTCTCCTCATGTGTATTGATTGAAGCAGCTGATGATCTTGATTCAATTAGTGCAGCAGCAGGTGCTATTGTTAAGTATGTGTCTCAGCGTGCTGGTATTGGTGTTAATGCCGGTAGGATTCGCGCTATTGGCAGCCCTATTCGTGGCGGTGAGGCAACACACACAGGTTGTATTCCTTTTTACAAGCATTTTCATACAGCGGTTAAGTCTTGCTCTCAAGGCGGTGTGCGCGGTGGTGCAGCTACCCTCTTCTACCCATTGTGGCATTTAGAAGTAAAAGAGCTGTTAGTGCTTAAAAACAACGCCGGTACAGATGAAAACCGTGTTCGCCACCTAGACTACGGTGTGCAGTTTAACGGCCTGATGTACCAACGCTTTTTAGCAGATGGTGATATCACTTTATTCTCTCCACATGATGTGCCGGGCTTGTATGATTCTTTTTTTGAAGATCAAGAAGAGTTTAATCGTTTGTACGAGCAATACGAACAAGATGATTCGATTCGTAAAGAAACCATTAAGGCCAGAGAGCTCTTTGCTAAGTTTATGCAAGAGCGTGCTAACACTGGGCGTATCTATTTACAAAATGTTGATCACTGCAACACCCATGGTGCATTTGACCCAAGCGTGGCGCCAGTACGCCAATCTAACTTGTGTATGGAAATCACCCTACCAACCAAGCCGTTGTATTCTGTACAAGATGAAAATGGCGAAGTGGCCTTGTGTACGCTTTCAGCGGTTAACCTAGGTGCACTTGATAGCTTAGATGAGCTAGAAGACATTACTGAGATTATTGTTCGTGCGTTAGATTCATTGCTTGATTATCAAGACTACCCAATCAGAGCGGCAGAGCTAGCCAGTATGAACCGTCGTACACTTGGTATTGGTGTTACTAACCTGGCTTATTACCTGGCTAAAAACGGTGCTAAATATTCGGATGGATCAGGTAACGAGCTCGTTCACAAAACCTTTGAAGCCTTACAATACTATTCTCTTAAAGCTTCTAACATATTGGCTGGTGAGCTGGGTGCATGCCCATCATTCGGTGAAACCAAATACGCACAAGGACAAATGCCGATTGACACTTATAAAAAAGATGTTGATGCATTTTGCAGTAACGCATTAGAGCTGGATTGGGATAAATTACGCCAAGACATTAAAGCTACTGGTCTTAGAAACTCAACCCTAACAGCACTCATGCCATGTGAGAGTTCATCTCAAATCTCTAACTCTACCAATGGTATTGAGCCACCTCGAGGTTTTGTTTCGATCAAGCAATCTAAAGACGGTATCTTGAAGCAAATTGTGCCTGAGTACGAAGCTTTAAAAAACCAATATGAACTGCTTTGGGATATCAAAGACAATGAAGGTTACTTGCAGCTTTGTGCGATTATGCAAAAGTTTGTTGACCAATCAATTTCTACCAATACACATTACGACCCATCTCAATATGATGGCAATAAAGTACCGATGAAGTTATTCTTGATGGATCTATTAAAGGCTTATAAATACGGTGTTAAAACGCTTTATTACCACACCACACGTGATGGTGGCGGTGAAGGTGCTATTGAAAAAGAAGATGATAACGCCTGTGCTGATGGCGTTTGTAAACTTTAAGGGGGGGATTATGTCATATAGTATTTTTAATAAAACTGTTAGCGACACATTAACTCAGCCGATGTTTTTTGGCGACTCGGTCAATGTTGCCCGATTCGACAAACAGAAGTTTGAGATGTTTGAAAAGCTTACTGAAAAACAACTGTCTTTCTTTTGGCGCCCCGAAGAGATTGATGTCTCTAAAGATAAAATGGATTTCGCCAAGCTCCTGCCCAATGAAAAGCATATTTTTATCTCTAACCTTCAATACCAAATCTTGTTAGATTCAGTACAAGGTCGTAGCCCAAATATTGCTTTTTTACCGATTGTATCTTTGCCAGAGTTAGAAAATTGGATTGAAACTTGGTCTTTCTCTGAGACCATTCACTCGCGTTCGTATACGCACATCATCCGAGCTATTGTTAACGAGCCAGGCGCAGTGTTTGATGACATTATGAAAACCGATGAAATCATTCAACGTGCTGAAAGTGTTTCTAAGCACTACGATGAATTGATTAAATGCTCACAAGCTTATTTACTACACGGCGAAGGCAAGCACGATCTTAACGGTGAAGAGACTACGATTGATCTTCACTGTTTAAAGAGAAAGCTTTACCTTACTATTATGTCGGTAAACATCTTAGAAGCTGTGCGTTTCTACGTATCTTTTGCTTGTTCATTTGCCTTTGCTGAGCGTAAAGTCATGGAAGGAAATGCCAAGATTATTAAGATGATTGCCCGCGATGAGGCGCTGCATCTTACTGGTACTCAGCATATGCTCAACCTAATACGCGATGGTAAAGATGACCTTGAAATGCAAGAAATTGCCAAAGAGTGTGAAAGTGAAGTGATTGAGATGTTTAAAGAAGCTTGCCAACAAGAAAAAGAATGGGCAGAGTACTTATTCCGTGATGGCTCTATGATTGGCCTTAATGCTGAAATTTTAAAGCAGTACTTAGAATACATTACTAATGTGCGTATGGGTGCATTAGGACTTACGCCAATTTTTGAAGAACGTGCCAACCCACTACCTTGGATTAACCATTGGTTAGATTCAGACAATGTACAAGTTGCCCCACAGGAAACTGAAATCACCTCTTATCTTGTCAGTGCAATTGACAACAATATGGAAGCCGATGACTCTGATTTTGGCGACTTTAAACTATAGCCAATAACCCATGTTTAAGATCGATGTTGATAACATCAACGGCAAAACCGAATCGCTATATGTGTATGGCGAGCATTCGATCTTAACCGAGCTCGAAGAACACAACGTGGTGATCAACTATTCTTGCCGACAAGGCCATTGTGGTTCGTGTGTATTACAGCTGCTGTCAGGTGATGTTATACATCAAGATTGTTTGGTGCCACTGTCTCAGGGGGAGATTTTGGCTTGTCGTGCCACACCGATTACCGATATTAAAATTGGCGTGCGAGATTATTAAGCGATTGATCGATCATTAAGGTAGCTTAACACTTCGTCAGCATTGCCCTTAAATATAACTCGACCCATCTTTTTTTGAATTTGATAATCATACATCGGGTCGTAATAACCCACTAGTAGCTCTTCTACCACAGGATAAAAACCTTCAGGGTCGCCCTGCTCCTTGTATTTTACAAGCGCACTATTAACCAGCTGCAATAGACTTTTGTATCGCTCTAAACCTAAACGCCTTTGTATTTTTTCTAAGCTATTCAGCCAATAATTGCTAAAATTATCAAAACCATTGGTAGTATCTTGGGTAATGAAATCTTGCTGCATATTGATCACATACGCATCCATACTCACCTCTAGGCGTTCAGCAACACTGGCTTCAAGCAAGATCAACTCTGTCTGAGATGTTTTGTCCTGCACGCATTGCGGGATATGTACTGTTCCTACGTTTGATCCTTCATCTTCAAATACCAAACGAGAGTTCGCTTGTTTTTTAATCAGCTCAATTGCTAAGGTGTTTTCAAAGTTAATTTGCGTTGGTTGTGGCGTGGTGGTATTGCCAAAGGCAGAGCCACGATGATTAGCCAAACCCTCAAGATCAATCGTATCTTTAAGCTGATCAAGTAATAATGTCTTACCACAGCCAGTTTGCCCACCAATCACAATCGGAGTAACTTGACCCATGATTCGATCAGTTTCATCAATCAAAAATCGACGTAGTGCTTTGTATCCACCTTTGATACGTGGATAGTTAATCCCAGAAGCCTCATAAATCCACTGTTGAGTGATTTGGCTACGCATTCCTCCACGAAAGCAATAAAGCGCCCCATTTGGGTTGTTTTTGATAAATTCAAGCCACGTATCTAATCGCTCTTGTTTAACTTCTCCTTGAACTAATTCATGACCAAGTTCAATCGCTTTTTCTTGACCCTTGTTTTTATAACAAGTACCTACCAACTCGCGCTCTTTATCACTCATTAGTGGCAAGCTAGTTGTATATGGAAAAGCACCCTGGTCAAATTCTATCGGCGCACGAGTATCAATCAGTGGTGTGTCGCCAATAAACAGTTGAGTAAAATCGTCTATCTGAGTTAATTCGCTAGACATTGATTTGCACTAATGCTGATTGACTGTTAGGCTTAACAATCTCGCCAATAGCTTCTAACTCAAACCCTGCATCTGTCATCATTTGATCAAATTCATTTTTCGCAGCGCTTGACACCATAATTAGTAATCCACCACTGGTTTGTGGGTCACAAATAATAGATTGCACCTCGGCTTCCATTTTGCTAAGGTTGTGTCCATAGCTGTCAAAGTTACGCTGTGCACCGCCAGGCGAGCAGCCATTAGCCAAATAATCTTTAATATTGGGCAGTGTTGGTACTTTATTGTAATCAATCACAGCGGCTACATCTGAGCCTAAACAGACTTCAGATAAATGCCCACCTAAGCCAAAGCCAGTAACATCGGTAATCGCGTTAATACCGTCAATCTTCGCTAGCTTAGAGCCGATATCATTCAGCTGACACATGGTATCAATCGCACGGGTCTCATCTTCTTTGGTGATTTTCTTTTGCTTTTGCGCTGTGGTTAGTATGCCAATGCCCAGAGGTTTGGTTAGGTAAATCTTATCCCCTACTTGCGCTTTTGAATTTTCCTTAAGATGTTTGATAGCCACGCGACCAGTTACAGCCAAACCAAAGATTGGCTCTGGTGCATCAATACTATGCCCACCTGCTAAGGATATGCCTGCATCAGCACACACACTACGTCCACCTTCAATCACTTGTTGACCAACTTCAGGTGGTAGCTTGTCTAATGGCCAGCCAAAGATAGCAATTGCCATAATCGGTGAGCCACCCATCGCGTAAATATCACTAATCGCATTGGTGGCAGCAATACGTCCAAAGGTAAATGGGTCATCCACAATCGGCATAAAGAAATCAGTGGTGCTAATTACCGCCTCACCATTGCCCAGATCATACACAGCGGCATCATCACGCGAGGCATTGCCAACCAGTAGATTAGGGTCTATAAATTCATCTAAAGATGACTCTAAAATTGTATCTAATACTTTAGGTGAAATCTTACAACCACAGCCTTGACCATGGCTGTATTCAGTTAATTTTATGTTCAAATTTGATGGCATTAATAATGTCCTTTTTTCTAATTTTATGTTGGGCATTTTTATAAATATTAGCCTCTAATTGTTGCAATACGGTTTCCAAACTAAGCATATTAAGTGGTAATAACAAATCAAACAAAGCCTTATCACCCCTAGCAAGTTTGATTTGGTTAACTAAACTTCTGTCTTTACTTGGTTGTTTATTTTTAAGTACAACAAACAAAATACTGATGAAAGTGCCAATGGCAATGCCTAGCAATAGGTAGTAGTATTTTAAATTGTTAGTTGGCGCATTATCATTAATGTTTGACGGCTTTTTATCTATTTTTTTGATTAACTTTTGCACGCCTTTTTCACTTTTAATTTGAATACTAATCGGCTTGGTTGCAATGCGTTTTTTACTTTGGGTTATTTTGTCAAAGTAGTTAAACTCAAAACTGGGTATCACAAAATCCTGCCCACCAACAATGGCGAATTTTTGCTGCCATTGATTGTAGCTAAACTCGGCCTCATCGCTGTAAATGGTAGTCCCTTCAATATCAAGGCTAAACTTCTGGATGTCTTCAAAATTGCCCTTGCCATGAATCGCAACCGTCAAATTAACGGCCTTTCCTTGTGTGGCTTGGGTTTTGTCAATGCTGGCTTTAATATTGAAATCACCAAAAACCCTTAATGCATCTGGCAAAGGTTTGACGGTTAATGTTAATGGGTTTGAGTGGATTTTTTTTATTTTAGTAGTCGAAAAATCACCAAATATATTATTATTTTGATTACCAATACTAGCCACTGCACTTGGGATGTTAAACGTGCCAAAATTATCAGCACTCAGTCGGTAGCTAAGTGTGTGAATGTTGTAATTGTCATCAGTGCTTTGAGTGGATTTTTGATTTTTTATAAACAACAAATCTTTCACCTCTGGCATGGCGATGCTAACCGGACTATTGGATGTGAGTGATTTTTTTTCTTTAAAGATTACTTTTAGATTGATTTCATCACCCAAGAAAAATGTTTGTTTATCAGCTTTCATTTGTAAAATATAGTCATCACCTGCCTTAGCTTGCGATGGCTTTTTTAGCATTATTTCAATTGCTCGAGTGCTTTGCTTATCTCCATCCACCATCAGCGTGTAAGCTGGAATGCTTAAGCTTTTAGCGGGTTTGAAAATATACGACTTACTACTTTGTTTAGAGCGCTTGTTATTAACAATGCTAATTTTCTGCGAATTACTGGTATATAAAACAGGGCTCCCTGAAATATTATTTAGAGAAGGAAAACTAACTTTATCACCATCAGAGCTCAACGTTAGGATGATTTGATCGCCCGGATAAAACCAAGTTTGATTAACACTTGCCGTGCTCAGTGCAAAAATTGGTGCACTCATTAAAAAGAGTAAATTACCAAGGATTTTGTTCATTATCATTTTGCGGTTTAGTCAGTGGAATCATTAAGGTTCTAAGTTTTTTATTAAGCGCTTTTTCCCATCGTTGCTGTTTAATTTTGTTGAGCTTTTCTTTTTGCTGTTGCTTGCTTTTAGATTTTTTCTTTTTCTTATTTTTTTGTTTTCTGTGTTTTTTATTTTTCTGTTTTGTGTCTGATATTTTCCGTCTTTTTTGCTTCTTGAGTAGCTCTAGGTTAAACAACGCATCTTTGTCTTTTTGTAATTTTAGTGCTTTCTCATAGCTGTCAATTGCTTCGTTAATTTTGCCCGATTTAGCATAGGCATTACCAGAATTATACAAACGGTCAAAGGCTAAGTCTTCTCGCTTAACACTTTGGTATTTTTTCAATGCTTGCTTATACAAACCTTGCTTATATAAGCTGTTTGCCTGGTTTAAACGTGCAGCATCATTGTTAATATTATCAAACTTTTCTGCAGCTAGCTGGTAATCCTTGTTTTCATAAGCTTTATTAGCCTGATGAATACTAACAAAGTCAAACAACCCTGCTTGTGTGTTTATTGACAGCAGTAATAGGAAAATAAATCTCATGATTTTTTTGGTAATGAGAAAAATGCAGAAAACAACAAGATCAAAGCCAATATCAATGGGTAATAAAACAGTTGTTGTTTTTGAGTAATACTAATGTTCTTGCTGCTACTAAGTCTTTTAAAGGTATTAATGAATTTTGATAAATCATCGTTATTTAATGAGTACTTCAGATACTTCCCTTGCGTTTGATTGGCTAGATTCTTAATATTTAGATTTTCTCTAACAATCACAAGGTTTCCATACGCATCTTCCAAAGCACCCTCTTCGGTTTGAATACTACTGCCCCGCTCACTGGTAATATCAAATATAAAAACCTGAATATTGTGTTCGTTTGCATAATCAATTTCTTTATCAAAGTTGTCGTTGTCACCACCATCGGTTAACAATAATACCTGCTTGTTTAAAGCGCCACCAAACAGATCGTTGGATGATTGTAGAATATTAAGTATGTTGGTACCTGTTAGACTGATACTGTCTAAGTAAAGATTTTTTATTAAGAATTTAAGGCTGCTTAAATCATCTGTTAAGGGGGAAATTAAAAAGGCTTGATTGGCAAATCCTAAAATTGCAATGCGTGTGTTTTTAATGCCATCAAAACTATTCAGTAGTTTGTTTTTTGCAAACTCAAACCGATTAGGGTAGATATCATTAGCCAGCATTGATTTTGACATATCAATCGCCACCACCAAATCACTTAGACGTTTATTTACCTTTATTTCACCACTTTCAAGTGTTGGTTTGCTGAGTGCAATTAGAATCAATATCATGCTTAATAGCAGTAATCTAAGGCGTATTTTGGTTGATATCTTGTGGTTATTGAGGCTGATTTTTTCCAACACTTCAGCTGAAAATAAAGCTTCAATGCTATTATTCTTACTGTGAATAAAAAACCACAGCAAAACCACTGGAATGGTTAGATAGAGTAGTTCTACTTGTTCAAAACCCATGTGTTTTTCCGCCAAAAATAAATCAATAAAAGCACTAATGCTAGGCCTAGTGGGTAATGAAAATAGTAAGTTTTTTTATCGTATTTGCTAATATTTATTTTGCTTTTTTCTAACTGATTAATTTGCTTATAAATATTTTGAATACTTTCACGACTATTGGCCGAGAAGAATTTAGCGCCTGTGCTATTTGCAATGTATTTTAATACCTGTGCGTTGTAGTCTCTTTTATCGCCTACAGCAACGGTGTAAACTTTAATTTTGTTATCTTTGGCGCGCTCAAGCGCCATATCAAGTGGCACGCTGTTAGTATTGTCTTTGCCATCAGTGAGTAAAATAGCAATCCTTTCTTTTGACTTAGAATTATTAAACAGTTTCGAGCTTAAAAATAAAGCCTCATACAGCGCAGTTTTCCGCCTGCCGGCAACACCAATTTCGATATTATCTAGCATTTTAATAACACTTTTCTTGTCATAGGTAAGGGGCACAACCGTATAGGCAAAATCTGCAAAAACACTCAGCGCCAATTTATCAGTTTTGCGCTTTGAGATAAAATCAACCATGATTTCTTTAACAATTTTAAATTTATCAAAACGCTTCATTGAGCCAGAGGCATCTAAAATTAGGGAAATTTCATAACCCTTAGTGTTGTCTAATATGATTTGTTCGGTTTTGATTGGGCTTGAAAGCCCAACAACTAATAGGCCAAGAATAAGCACTCTAAGCGTATTAAGCAGTATTTGTTTAGATTTTACTAGACTGGTTAATAATTCAGTGTGGGGGAAATAAATGGCACGCTTTTTCTCTTTGCAAAACACAATACACACCACCACCAAGACAAGCAGCAATAAAACATAAGGGTATTCAAAGCTAAACATGAATAAAGCTCTTGATTTGTTGTATCAATATTGGGTCTAGATCATCTACATACTTCTTGTATTTATATTTTTCTAAGTCATTATTTATTTGTTTAAATTGAGCCTTGTTATCACTATTGCATAATACCTCTGCATATTTTTTAAAACCATAAGCAACCGATTTACTCTCAGAAAAATCAAGTTTTTGCAGCTTCTCAATAGCCACTTGCTTGTCATTCTTTTTCCTAGATTTAATAATTTTCCTTATAAAAAAGACAGCTATTAATAAAACAGCAATAACCATAAGCAAATAACTCAACGAATCATCTGCAATGCTAACAATGGGCTTAATGTCTTTTAAATTACTCATCAGCGTAGGATTTGAGACAACTTGATAAAGGCATCATCACTGGTGTAAAGTTTGCCAACATTGATACCATGCTTGGCAAAATGAGAAAACAGCTTGTCGTCCTGAGCGTTTAGCTTTGTTTGGTACTTTGTCGCTAATTTTTTATTCATACTGGCTTCAGTGGTATTGCCGTCTTCTGCATTGACCAGATCTAACTCTGTAGCAAAATTTGGCATTTCTTCTAGTCTGTCTCGCACCACCAAGGCGTTCATTTGATTCTTGTGAGCAATCAGCGAGTAATCATCCTGTTGATAAAAATCACCAATAACAAATACCAGTGATTTTTGCTGTTGTAGTAGGTAATCATTAAGCGCTTGAAAGTCAGGCTTTGTTTTTAACAAATCCCACGATAGTATGGCTTCAATCGCATGAAGCACGTCACTCGTATTATTAAAACGAAACAGCTGTTGTTCATTTTTTGAAAAGAACACCAACTGTGTTTGATTGTGTTGCTTGATGGATGAGCAGCCCAATAAAGCAATAATTTGAGCGATTGTTTCACTCTTTAAACACTGACTACCAAAGTGCAAACTGCTTGACAACATAATACAAATCACTACATTGATTTGCTTATTTTCGTTAAAGATATTGGTTTGTAACTCACCGGTTTTACCACTGGCAGTGAAGTTAATTTTACGAATATCATCACCTGGCTCGTACGGGCGAATCTCACAAAAATCTAACCCCTCTCCACGTATTTTTGATAATTCCCCGGCCGATTTGTTGGTGAAAACATTCTTCTTAGCGCGTAGTAGTATCTCTTGAGCTAGCATGGCGATGTTTACGGTGCTTTTATCACCTTGAGTATTTTTTGGATAACTGATTGTGCGCTAATATTATCTGCCTGCGCTTGATAGCTGAGCACAATACGATGTTGTAAGACCTCTGTCACCACGCTAGCAACATCAAGCGGCGTTGCAAAATCATTGCCTCGTATCAGTGCCTTGGCGCAGCTGGCTTTAAATAAATCGATACTACCTCTGGGGCTAGCGCCAAAGTCAATCAAATCTTGTATTTCACTTAAACCATATTTTTGTGGATAGCGTGTCGCAAAAATAATTTTGAGTATGTATTGCTTAACAGCTTCATCCATGTGAACCTGTTTGAAATTAGAGCGAAGCGCTTCTATATCATCCATATTAGCCACTTGATTCACGGTGTCAAACCCACTAACAGCGACTCTGTTAACCACTTCTAACTCTTCATCAATGGTGTTGTAATCCAGTACGGTTTTTAGCATAAAGCGATCAAGTTGCGCTTCTGGTAATTGATAGGTTCCTTCTTGCTCTACTGGGTTTTGTGTCGCCATCACCAAAAAAGGCCCATCGATTTTAAAACTTTCGTTAGCAATGGTTACTTGCTTCTCAGCCATCACTTCAAGTAACGCTGATTGCACCTTCGCAGGTGAACGGTTAATCTCGTCTGCTAATAATAAGTTGGTAAAAATCGGCCCTTGTTTAATACTAAATTCGCCACTTTTTGGGTTGTAGATTTGTGAGCCAGTTAAATCACTGGGTAACAAATCAGGGGTAAATTGAATCCGTTTAAAATCAATGCCTAAGGCTTTAGCCAACGTATTAATTGCGGTGGTTTTTGCTAATCCTGGCACACTCTCTACCAAGATATGTCCGCCAGTGATCAAACCTATTAATAAGTTATCGACCAAATTCTCTTGACCGATAATAATTTTTTGAATTTCAGCTTTTATTGTATCAATCATAAGCAAGAATTATAGCCTTATGGCTTATACTCCGCCTCTAACTTTTTATATAATTGCTCAGGGGTCAAATCAGGGTGTTCATCCATGATATTAAAGGCAACCACATTGTCTTCAACTGCATCCCAGATCTTGACATAAGTGCCTTCTTTATAACCATGATCTTGTCTAAAGGTGTTAAGTTGATTTTTAACCAAATAACGTTTGTAGAGCTCTGGTACATCCATATTCATATTGGCCAATGCTTTAAAGAAAATACCGGTGACTTTATACAAGGCATCTTGTGCTTTATCAACATCGACAGTAGCGCCAGCAGAAACCGCCACCATTTCTTCCAAAATCTCTACCATCAGCTCTGGGTCGATTTCTTTTTCAGGTTCCATATTTTCATACGCCTCAGCAAAACGCGTATCACCAAAGTGAATTGCCTCAGACATAATAAAGTGCCAAATATCCACCAACTCCACTTTGGCATTATCTAAGTCAGGCTGGCCGTCAATATTTTTCCAATGTTTCCAGTTAAACGAATCAATCGCCTCTGCAGCTTCCATATAAATACAACGAAACCATGAGATATGGCGACCATCTTTAGTAGCGCCTTCGGTCCAAATAATGCCGTTAGTAGCATCATTAAGCTTTTGTTGCAGCTCGAACATTTGTTTGATTTGATTCATGAATAAAACCTTATAATAATACGAAATTTATCGATAAACATTATACAACCGAGTGTGAGTAAAAAGCTAATTAATTGTGATCTTGGCGAGTGTCTAACACCTAGTCCGGACAATGAAATTATGCCACTGATTAATATGGCTAATATTGCCTGTGGTGGGCATGCAGGTGATGATGCAAGTATGGTTGCAACTATTAAGCTTGCCAAGAAAAATAATGTAAAAATTGGTGCACACCCAAGCTATGCAGATAAAACCAACTTTGGCCGTATAAATCATAATTTAGATGATAAAGCTTTGTACAAATTGATTTATGATCAAGTTTATCATTTTCAAAATCTTTGCCTTGACAATGGTGCAACCCTTAAATACATCAAGCCTCATGGCGCGTTGTATCACGATATGACTCACCAGCAGCCTGTGCTAGAAGTCATGTGCCAGGTTATTGATAAATTAGACATGAATTTAGCTTTGGTAGTTCAGGCGGGTAATGAGGAGCATTTTAAAAATTTCGGAAATAATGCAAATGGATTGTTTTTGCATGAAGTTTTTGCAGATAGAGGGTATGTTGGTTCGCACATGATTTCTAGAGGTGAAAAAGGTGCAGTATTAACTAATGAAAACGCCATTATTGAACAATATCAGCGTTTTTTAAGTGAAAAATCTTTTAAAATCGATACAATTTGTTTCCATAGTGATAATTTAGCCTCTGTAGAGGCGTTAAAACGGCTTAATAATGCATAATATTGTTTCAGCGGGTGAAAATGCAATACTGATTTATTTTGGCGATAAGATCGATGCTTCGCTGCCTAAAAAAATCGGAAATTTTGCAAATCAGCTAAAAAACACGCTGAGTGATGTCGTTATTGACGCTATCCCCTCTTACACTTCGCTGCATGTGAGTTATGATTTAAACAAAATCAGTTTTCAGGCGTTTTTTGATAAAGTAGAAGGTCTTTTAACTCAGCAAGCTTCTAGTGGTGCTGGTATAGAAGCTCAAACAACCCATATACCGGTTTATTACGGTGTAGAGGTTGGTTTAGATCTTGAGCGATTATTATCTGAGAAAAATCTGGATTTAGCCTCCTTTATCGAGATTCATACCTCACAAGAATATTTGGTTTATGCGATTGGCTTTAGTCCGGTGTTTGCTTTTTTGGGTGAAGTAGATAAGCGCATACAAACACCACGCTTGGCCACACCTAGAATTAAAATTCCTGCTGGTAGTGTTGGTATCGCTGAGAGTCAAACTGCCGTCTACCCTACTGATTCATCCGGCGGTTGGAATATTGTAGGGAGGACATTGTTAGATTTGTCTTTAGAAAATCCTGAGAATATTGATAAATTCCGTGTTGGCGATAAGGTGAAATTTTACTCAATCACGCGTGATGAGTATTTGAAAAATGGCGGCAATCTGTGAGTTTTAAGGTCATTAAATCTAGCTTTTTATCCACCGTACAAGACTACGGGCGCCTCAACCATGGCGAGCATGGTATGAGTCAATCAGGGGTGATGGATGAGCACGCTTATACTTGGGGCAACCATCTGCTTCATAATGATTTTAACGATGCGGTGGTTGAGATTACTTTTGGTGGGTTGGTACTTGAGGCGCAGATAGATACGTTTATCGCTGTCACGGGTGCAGACCTGGGTTTTAAAATTAACAATCAATCGGTGCAACTATGGCACGGCTTACAAATTCACAAAGGTGATATTATCAGCTGGGATATCCCTAAGAGTGGTGTGCGTGCGTATTTATCGGTTAAAGGTGGTTTTGACACACCGGTACTGTTTGATTCAAGATCAGTGAATTTGCGTGAGCATATTGGTGCTAAATTGGTTAAAGGTGATGTGTTGCCATGCAAGGGTTTTGATGAGGCGACTTATCGATTTATCCCGCCTAAATATGTGCCGAATTACAATCAAGATCTTACAATAAGAATATTGCCGACTTATCAATTTAATGAGTTTAGTATTAATCAACGAGATTTATTTTTTAACCAAAATTACACTATTACCAATGCTAATGACCGAACCGGATGTCGACTTAGCGGTGCGCCGATTTCCATTAAAAAAGAGCGGATGATATCAGAGGGAATTAGCTATGGTAGTGTGGAGATCGCGACCGATGGTTTGCCTATTATTTTGTTAAAAGACACGCCAAGTATTGGCGGTTATCCAAAAATTGGCACGGTGTTTTCATTGGATTTGGCCAAGCTGGCACAGCGCCAGCCCAACACCAAACTTAGGTTTAAATTAATAGATATACACGAGGCTCAAAAAGAACGAAAGAAATTTAACGAGTTCTTCGAAATCAGCTTTTAGTACAATTCCATCGAGCTATCGACTTGCTTGGCCCAAGCATCAATACCACCACGTAGATTGATAATATCCTCGAAACCAACTGAGTCAAAATAACGCGCTACCTGCATAGAGCGAATACCATGATGACAAATAATGACAGTTTCTTGGGTTTTATCTAGGGTGTCGATATTTGCCATAATTTGACCCATGGGTAGTAAGGTAGCATCTTCAAAATGGCATTTGTTCCATTCCCATTGTTCACGCACATCTAGTAGCAACGGCTGGTTGTCTTCTAGATATTCATCAAGCTCAATGGCAGAAAAATCTCTCATGGTTTAATTTAGTTGGATACGAGAGCCCCATGGTACACGCTCTTTGCCTTTAATAAGCCACAAAACTGGATAATCGGGCTCAAACTCAGGGAACTTGCCTTTGGCATCAGTAAAGTAAATCAGTACATCTGACGGTGTATCTTGGGTGTTGATGTGATCAAATACTGGGTTAAAGTTAGTGCCCTTTCCACCACCGAGTGATGCGGGAAACTGCAACTCTTCCCAGGCTTCATAGCGCCAAGGTGAATACTCAGAAAGAGTGTCGTCGCAAGCTAGTAAAGAAATGCCAGCACGTAAATTGGCCTTGATAGCACCAACCTCAGAGACAAATTCATTAATTTCTTCTTGTGAGATCGAGCCAGAGGTGTCAATTGCTACGGTGATATCAAGCTGGTGTGATCTGAGTGATGGCATGATTACCTCACCTGCTCGGCGCGATGGGCGCGAATAGGAAAAATCATCTCTGGCAAAGGTAGACATGTATTGTGCCAAAAGCGATTGCCAAGAGACTTGGGGTTGTAAAAAGAAATCAATCAGTTTGGCAAATTCGCCATCGAGTTTGCCAGCTTGCTGTGCTAATTGCGCACTTGAAGCAAGGTTTTTTTGCCATTGTGTGGCAAGTTTATCCACTTCATCAGGTTGTAATTTGGGTGGCTGTTGTGCGAGCTGAGAAGCACCAGCTTTATTATCTTGGTTTGATTTAGAGTCTGATGTGGATTCTTGCTCTTGTTCTTTTTGCAGATCGTCTTCACGTAGTCCGCCATCGGACTGCTTGGAATCATCGTTAGCATTGTCATCATATAGGTGTTGATCCATTGGCTCTTGGTCAAGGTTGTCATCAATCATTGGGTAGATTTCTTCGGCGATCATGCCTTCGTATTGACGAAAAATTGGCACATCAATCGGTGGGTGAAAACCTTCTTTAACCAAGAGTGGGTTAATGGCAAAATCACAGGCAAGATCCCACTTATGCTTGGTGCGATTACCGCGGCGTGCAAAGTGTGTAAGTGCACAGTGTAGGGCTTCGTGAATAAGAATAAATTTGATTTGATGATTGTTAAGTGAATCAACAAACTCAGGATTGTAGTAAAAACTTTTGGCGTCTGTAGCGCTGGTTTTACACCAAGAATCGGCTGCGATTAAAGGTAGGCGTAATACTAGATTACCCAAAAAAGGCTTGTCGAGCATGAGTTGTGTACGCGCCTTAGTTAGACGGTTTTTGATGGCTTCTAGCTCGGTAGTACTTAGTGTTTTGTCTTGCTGTGGCTGGACAATGTCTTCGCCAACGACTCTAACCTGTTGCTCAGGTTTAAAGGGTTCATCTTGCCAAGTTGGGTACTTGTCCAAAGTTAATCCTAATCAAACATCGTATCAGCGATTTTGCTGGCCCAATCGGCAAACTCAGGAATGCTGAAAATTTCTTCACCGATTGCACGCTGCATGTCTGACACCAGCATAACGCCGAGTTCTTTTTGTGGAAAGTCGCGTGCAAAATTAAGAATATTGCCCCAAACTTGTTTTGCATTATCTTTGTCTTTAACGCTAATTGCCCTACCCACAAGCGCCGAACAAATGGCGTATTGAAGGTCAATAGCATCGGGAATAGAGACCGACTCACCATTAACGATGGCATCAAGATCTGGTAAATCCTCAAGGTGTTCAATAAAAGTAGCAACCTCAACACCGGCAACTTCGCCGACACAAGCGCTGGCGGCTTGTCTAAATAGGTTGAGATTGTCATCAAATTTTTGTAAGGCACGATGGGTGAATTCCCAAGTTCTTGGTGATGGAAAAGCCACCGGATTGTGCGCAGGATCAAACTCAAACAAATGCTCTGGACGGTAACGTAAGAAACCAATAATGCGCTCATCAATGTTGTTTTTATAAGCCCAAGCTGCCCAATCATCAAGGTTGACATCAAGCTCATAATGAGAAAAACGATTGGCCAACGGTGCTGGCATCGAGTAAGTAACACCGCGGTCGCCTTGGCGGTTACCCGCAGCAAAAATGACCCAACCATCTGGCACAATATAATCACCCAAACGACGGTCTAGAATTAACTGGTATGCTGCTGCGGAAACTGTTGGTGGTGCTGAAGTAATCTCATCTAAAAATAAGATGCCCTGCTCACCATGGCGAGATGCATCAGGTAATAATGATGGGACCGCCCAATCAACTTGTTCACCGTTTTTAAAGGGGATGCCACGTAAATCACTTGGCTCCATCTGTGAAAGACGAATATCAATCATTGGTACGTTGTGGTCAACAGCCACTTGTGAGATGATTTGTGACTTACCAATACCTGGCGCACCCCAAAGCATTACTGGCGTGTGGTGGCCGTGAATAACAGATTCGAATTCTTGAGTGAGGATTTTGCTGACTTGTTCTGGACGCATTAAAGGTATCCTTTTAGCTTGAAAAATATAAAAGTGACCCTATTCTACCGTAATAGACGATAAAATTACCCAATATGACTAAGCCTACTACCGAACCAAGTTCAGACGATTTATTTAACTTCCCTTGTGATTACCCAATAAAAATCATGGGTAAGGATTGTGTTGAGTTAAATACTGAGATGTGCGCGATTATTGAGCGCCATGCCGGTGAGATACACCCTAATCAAATCACCAGCAGGAAAAGCTCGAAAGGTGCTTATATTTCTTACACGGTTAGAATTATCGCCACCAGTAGAGTGCAGCTTGATTCGATTAATCAAGAATTACAAGACAATCCTTTGGTTGCTTACATTCTGTAGTTATCCATGAAAGTTGTTAATCTAGGTCTGCAGGATTACGCCAAAACTTGGGGTGATATGAAAGGTTTCACCCAAGCGCGTGATACCAATACCGAAGATGAACTTTGGATTTGTGAACATCCAAGTGTTTTTACCCAAGGCATTTCTGGTAAAGCTGAGCACTTGTTAGAAAATAGTGAAATCCCTGTGATTAATACTGATCGTGGTGGGCAGATTACTTACCACGCCCCCGGGCAGTTGATTGTTTACTGTTTGATTGATCTTAAGCGCTTGGGTATCGGGGTGAAGAAAATGGTGTCGATTATTGAGCAATCAATTATTGATTTACTTGCCAAGTATCAAATTAAATCACATCTGCAAGGTGGTGCACCTGGTGTGTATGTAGATGACGCCAAAATTGCCGCTCTTGGTTTAAAAGTAAAAAATGGCAGAACTTATCATGGGCTCAGTTTAAACGTGAATATGGACTTGTCTGCCTTCTCTCAAATAAACCCTTGTGGATATCAAGGGTTGAAAGTAACACAGCTGAGTGATTTAACGGATAATATCAACTTAGACAGTATTGGCAATGAACTCACACAAATCTTAAGCGGTCATGTTACAAGACATTGAAATTAAAGCCCTTAAAGGCGAATCAAAAACAGCACGCTTAAAAATTAAGCCGGATGCTACACGTGCTCCGCTTAGAAAGCCAAGCTGGATTCGTATCAAACACCCTGCCGGATCTAAAGTAGATAAGCTTAAAAAGACCTTGCGTGATCAAAAACTGTTTACCGTTTGTGAAGAAGCGCAATGCCCTAATCTAGGTGAATGCTTTAATCACGGTACAGCTACCTTTATGATTATGGGGCAGATTTGTACACGCCGCTGCCCATTTTGCGATGTGGCGCATGGCAAACCTAAGCCACTTGACGCAGACGAGCCAAAACATTTGGCCGAAACGATTGAAAAAATGACGCTTAAATATGTGGTAATTACTTCAGTGGATCGTGATGATTTACGTGATGGCGGTGCCGATCATTTCAAACAATGTATTGATCAAATTAGGCAAACCACACCGCAGGTTAAAATTGAAATACTCACCCCTGATTTTAGAGGGCGAGTAGAAAAAGCCTTAGAGATATTCGAAACCTGCCCGCCTGACGTGTTTAATCATAATCTTGAAACTGTACCAAGCTTGTATCCTCAAGTACGACCAGGGGCGAGTTATGAGTATTCATTAAAGCTATTGCAGTCATTCAAACAACAGCACCCAGATGTGACAACCAAGTCAGGCTTAATGCTGGGTGTTGGTGAAAGTGAGCAACAGGTATTAGATGTACTGTCTGATCTTAGAGCGCATGATGTTGATATGCTTACATTGGGCCAGTACTTGCAGCCAAGTAAGCATCACTTGGCTGTTGAGAAATACATTACACCTGAGCAGTTTGATCGTTATAAGGTATTGGCGACTGAAATGGGTTTTTCACAAGTGGCCAGTGGGCCAATGGTGCGCTCATCGTATCATGCTGATTTACAAGCAGCTGGCGAATCAATCGGTTAATGCTTTAATCACTTTTAATTAGACGAAAAAAAATGGCTTCAAATTGAAGCCATTTTTTATTGTTACTGTTAATCAATACTAAACATCATTTTTGTCTTCTTTTTTAAGTAGACCGTTGGTGTCTATTTTTTCTTCAGAAGTTTCTTTTTCAGCATCGTCAGCTTTCTTCTTTTTACCTAGTGCTGCTTTAATCCATTCTTTTGGATCTTTGCTTGATTTTTCAGATTTTTCCTTTTTAGGCTTCTCTGCTTTTTCTACATTGTATTTTGCATCAGCATCAGCATCACCTGGCAATAACCCCATACTAACTGCAATATTGCGACAAGAAGCCTCACCTGCTGATAGCGTACCTAAAGGTATTACAATCAGTGTTAGTACAGTTGAGATCAACACACCGAACAATAATGAAATCGCCATGCCTTGGAAAATAGGGTCTGTTAAGATAACGCTTGCGCCGCCTACCAATGCAAAAGCAGTAATCAAAATTGGTCTTGTACGTGATGCGCAAGAGCTAATGACAGCATCAAAGAATGGCATGCCTTTGGCATATTCTTGCACGGTAAAGTCCACCAAAAGAATGGAGTTTCGCACAATAATACCGGCCAATGCAATCCAGCCAATCATTGAGGTGGCTGTAAATTCAGCGCCTAATAGCCAGTGTCCTGGTACAACACCTAAGAGCGTCAATGGAATTGGCGCCATAATTACCGCAGGGATAATAAAGTTACCAAACTGCCATACCACTAGCATGTAAATAACCACTAGCGCCACACCAAATGCAGTACCCATGTCGCGGAAAGTTTCGTAAGTTACTGTCCACTCACCAGCCCACTCAAAACCTGGTACGGTTTGATCTTTAGGCGGACCTAAGTACTCGCCTTGTAATTCTTTACCATCTACTGTTTGATATCTAAGTAGTAAATCATCCACGCCAAACATAGCGTAAATTGGCGCACTTAAGCGACCAATAGGCTCACCTAAAACATATTCAACATCAGCCAGATCTTTATGGAAGATTAGATCGTCTTGTTTTTTGTAAATAAACGAGCCCAACTCAGAAATAGGAATCATACCACCCTGCTGAGAAGGGACTGGCAGTTGTGTTAAGTATGACAATTGTGAACGCTTAGACAATGGTACTTTTAAGCAAACACGTGAAGGCTCTAATGCGTTCTTAAGACGAATAGTGGTAACGTTAAAGCTACTCATGGCCATTGCTAACGTCTCTTTAATGGTTTGTACACTCACACCAAAACGAGAGGCTTTTTCAGTATCTACTTGGAAATTAATAACTGGGTATTCGTCACGCATCAAGTTATCAACATCGGTCATTGTGCCTGACTCTTTAAACATCTGAGTTAGGTCATTGGCTAGTTTACGACGAGTCTCCTTGTCTGGGCCATACACCTCTGCAACCACAGGGCGCAACACTGGTGGGCCTGGTGGCATCTCTACTACGGCGTAGTTAGCGCCTGCGTCAGCAGCAATTTGCTTGATCATTTGTCTTGCTTCCAATGCAATTTCATGACTAGAGCGCTTACGATCTGCTTTTTCAGCTAGCTGAATTTGTAGCTCGCCTTCTGATGAGTTTTGTCTAAGGTAGTAGTGTCGAACCAAACCGTTAAAATCAAATGGTTTGGCGGTACCTGCGTAAGATTGAATCGCAACTACTTCTGGCATATTGCGCAATACTTGTGCCATTTTATGCAACGCTGAAGCGGTATCTGCCAATGCGGTACCATCTGCCATATCTAAGACAACACCAAATTCTGACTTATTATCCAATGGCAGCATTTTTACTGGCACTGTGGTTGTGTAGAACATTGACATTGACATAAAGAAGGCGACAAACAAGGTAATTAAAAAGCCCCAACCGTAAGCCTTGATATGAAATAATTTTGAAATTGTAGAATGGAAGAATGCATACAATACTTTGCTTTCTTTTTCTTCTTTTTCATGCATTTTGTGCAACACACCGAGTGGTGGCACAATCTTCATAATAAAGTACGGTGTAAAGACAAAAGCTGCAAATAGCGATATCATCATAGCCACTGAACCTAAGACTGGAATTGGCGCCATGTAAGGCCCCATCATGCCACTAACAGCTGCCATTGGTACCAATGCTGCGACCACGGTAAAGGTTGCTAGAATGGTTGGGTTGCCTACTTCTCTTACTGCGTCAATCGCTGTTCCAATGGTAATTTTATTATCTATTAGCCAGCGCCTGTATATATTCTCAGTCACAACAATGGCATCATCTACCAAAATACCAATCGAGAAAATCAGTGCGAATAAACTCACTCGGTCGATGGTCATACCAAAAATCCAAGCTGCGAAGATGGTCATTAATAAAACCACTGGAATCACTAGCGTTACCACAACCGCAGGACGCCAGCCTAATGCAAACCAAACCAGTAACGTTACTGCGCCTGTGGCAATGAAGAGCTTTTTAAGTAATGCATTGACTTTATCTTTGGCAGATTTACCGTAGTTCCTGGTAACGCTAACCTCAACATTGTCTGGAATGAGTCGGCCTTTAAGCTCCTCTACTCTGGCTAAAATATTTTCTGCAACTGCAACACCATTGGTGCCGAATTTTTTTGCAATGGCGATCGTGACTGCTTGCTCACCGCTAGCTTTTACGTCAGTTTTATTGGCTTTACCTGTGTAGTAATTAACCATATGGTCTGTTTCTTCTGGGGCGTAGTAGACATCAGCTACATCACGTACATAAACTGGCCTGCCGTCATTAACAGCAATTACTAAGTTTTCAATGTCTTCAACTTTTTTGAAGAAGTCACCTGAATAGACCTCCATCTTATAGCCATTGAGTTCAATATCACCAGTATGATCACTGACATTGGCCGAGCCGACAGTGCCTGCGATTTGTTGAATTGAAACGCCGTAACCAGCTAAACGCCCGGGATAAGCATCGATATGGAAGATTTCTTTTCGGCCACCAACCACAAAACCATTGTTGGTGTCTTTAACCTTTTCAAGTTGTTGTAACAACTCTAAACCTAACGAACGTAGCTGGCCATCATCAAGTGACTTAGACCAAAGCGTTAAATTAATAATAGGTACGTCGTCAATCTCTTTAGGTTTGATTAAGGGGCTTCTAACGCCTGGCGGCATAAAGTCAAGGTTGGCGAGCATTTTGTCACGCACCTTGATAATAGAGGCGTTCATCTCTTGACCTACATCAAACTCAACTGTGATAATACCTTGGCTCTTGTCACTGACTGAATAGACATGCTTCACACCTAGAATATGTGACATTAAGCGCTCTAATGGCTTGACTACGATATTAGCAACTTCGTCAGAAGAGGCGCCAGGATACTCAACAAAGAGGTCGATCATTGGTACCGAGATCTGCGGGTCTTCTTGTCTTGGTGTGGAGATTAAACCAATAATACCTGCGCCTAACATAGCGAAGAATAGAATGATTGAGAGCGGTGAGGTTATAAAGGCTTTGGTTAGCTTACCCGCAATACCGAGTTCGTGATCTTTATAGGCCTCAGTAATTAAATCATGCGTTATGTTTTCGTCTTTCGATAAATCGTCGTGATGATGATGTGGCATAATTTTTTTATTAGATATCCATTCCTGAAACCATTAAGATATTAGGATTGGCAACAATTTTTTCACCAATCTTTAAGCCTGATAAAACACTTTTCTTACTTTTACCTACCTGCTCACCTAAACGCACAAATCTTAATTCGGTTTTGCTTGTTTTTGGATTAATAACAAAAACACTCGGCAAGCTAGAGCGCCACATAATCGCCACTTCTGGAATAATTGGGGTTAGTACACCTGAATCTGTTTCAAAAATCTCTACCTCTGCATAAGCACCCGCTAACACTGGTACGCTTTCCGGTAAGTCAAACTTTACTTTAACACTGTGTTTGTTGTTGTCAGCAATTGGGTAGATTTGTGATAAAGTCGCATCAACCACAATATTAGCAATGTCTAGCTTAATACGGTATTTTTTGTCCAGCTTTAAGCTGGCAACTAAGCGAGAAGGAACATTGACCTCTACTTGAAGATCTTTAATGTTGGCAAACTTCATCAGTACTTGCCCCGGCTGCACGACATCGCCTTGATTGATGTTTTTCACTACAATCACACCGTCGAAAGGTGCAACCACATTGGCATCTTTTAAGCGCTCTTCTACTTGCTTAAGGTTAAGCTCTGCTTGTCTTAATTTGTTTTTGGCTTGTTGATAGCCTGTGTAACGAGAGGTTCTATTGGCAAACTTATCAAACTCAGGGTTGCCTTGACCACTCATCTTTAACATTGGATCTGTAAACATTGAGAACATACCTGGAATACCACCAAACATGCCATTAGAGTTAGGAGATACAATGGATTGTGAATATTGAACACCAGCATTTCTAAGTGCCTCATTGGCTGATGAGATATCTGCGTAGGCCGAATCTCTTTGTGCTTGGATAGATTCTTGCTCAAGTGTTACCAGGGTTGAACCTCGCTTAAACATGTCACCTTCTTTACCGCTGACACTTAATACATCACCTGAAACTTGTGCAGACAGACTCACCTGTGCAGATGAAACAACCACACCACCTAAAAGCGCCCTTTTATCAAGAGACATTCCGCTGACAGATTGGAGGTTGTAAACCGACTCAAAGCTGTCGGAATTTTGATTATAAATTTGGGATTGAGAAGGGAGAGAAAACGCCAATAAAACTGAAGTGACTAAAGGGGTAATCGGTGAGTTCATAGTTGACCTTTTATTAAGTAAGAAAATAAACTTTAAATCGAATTTTATATGATTAAAATATGCTGTGTATATTATTTTAAATAAATAATTTAAATAATACTTAATTTCATTGTAAGTTGTTGTTTTTAAATATATTTTATATATTTTTTATCTTGATAAATATATATAAAATCTTGATTATATTCTAACCTTTTAATATAGATAATTTTATACCTTTATGTCAATCGCTTTCACCCCTGGAGAACCTGCCGGCATCGGCCCTGATTTGGCTGTTATTTATGCACAGAAAAAAACTCGTAAAAATCTATTGGTTTTTACCGATCCAGATCTGTTGTTAGCACGTGCAAAAAAACTTAATTTATCTATTAAAATCAAAGAGAAAAACAGTACTCAACACCCGGGTGAAATTTGTGTTTTCCCAGTCAAAACAAACATCCAAACCAAAGCCGGTGTCCTGAATGTCGATAATGCGCAGTTTGTTTTAAACACGCTTGATGTTGCCACACAGCATTGTCTTGATAAGCACTGCGATGCTTTGGTTACTGGCCCTGTTCATAAGGGCATTATCAATCAATCAGGCATTGATTTTACTGGCCATACAGAATATTTGGCTAATTTGACTGACACTCCTAAAACAGTCATGGTATTGGCCACTGAAGGTTTGCGAGTGGCTTTAGCAACCACGCATATTCCTTTATCAAAAGTGGCTCAGCACATTCAGGCTGATTCGCTTGAACAAACCATTAGAATTATTCATAACTCTTTTCAAGGCTATGGCATAGCAAGCCCTCGCATTGTTGTTTGTGGCTTAAACCCCCATGCTGGAGAAGATGGTTATCTTGGTAGTGAAGAGATTGAAATTATCAACCCTTTAATTAAACAACTTAACCATCAAGGGCTAAATTTAAGCGGCAGTGTGCCTGCAGATACGGCTTTCACCCCTGATGCACTCAAAGGTGTTGATTGTGTATTAGCCATGTATCACGACCAAGGGCTGCCTGTACTTAAAACACTGGGCTTTAAAAAGGCTGTTAACATTACCTTAGGCCTACCCTTTATTCGTACTTCGGTTGACCATGGTACGGCGCTTGATTTAGCGGGCACAGGTAACATTAGCCTGGGCAGCTTACACACTGCACTAGATTACGCACAAAATTTTATTGACAATCAATATGCATAAAACTTACGCCACAACTACTGGAAACCACAAAGCGCGCAAACGTTTTGGGCAAAATTTTTTAATCGATACTAAGGTTGTTGATCGTATTGTTGCCACCATTGCACCAAAGGCAGAAGACAACCTGCTTGAGATCGGCCCTGGACAAGGTGCAATGACGCTACCTTTGTTAGAAAAATTAAACCAACTTCATGTGATTGAAATTGATCGAGATCTAATTGGCTTGCTAGAATCTCTTGACAAGGACAACTTAATCATCCATCAGGGTGATGCCATGAAATTTGACCTAAGCACCCTGCCTACACCAATTCGCGTGGTGGGTAACTTGCCTTATAATATATCCTCCCCTATTTTGTTTCACTTGCTAGAGAACCGAGCCTTGGTTGAAGACATGACCTTTATGTTACAAAAAGAGGTGGTTGAACGCATGGTGGCCAGCCACGGTAACAAAACCTATGGTCGCCTTAGTGTGATGATGCAGGCTTTCTTTGAGGTGGAGTTGATTTTTATTGTGCCGCCAGCGTCGTTTAATCCAGCACCCAAAGTTGATTCTGCTATTGTTTACCTTAAGCCTTTGACTCAGTCTTTGGTTAGTGATGTGGCTATATTTGAAAAAGTGGTTAAAGCCGCCTTTGCGCAGCGACGAAAAACCTTAAGAAATTGTTTAAAATCTTTACTAACGCAAGAACAAACTTCAATTGATTTATCGCAAAGAGCGGAAATGCTCAGCGTGTCAGATTTTATTAAACTAACTCAAGATTATGAAAAACAACATTAAAGTTGATGTCCAAGTTGCTTATTTAGAAGACCAGTCTGATGTCGGGCATAGTCAATACGCTTACGCCTACACCATCACAATTACCAACAATGGGCAAATAGGCGCTCAATTACGCACACGTCGTTGGCATATTCAGGATGAAACTGGACACGTAGAAGAAGTAATTGGCGAAGGTGTGGTGGGTCATCAGCCACATTTAATGCCTGGTGAGAGTTTTGAGTATTCTTCAGGTGCGATGATTAAGACGGTTACCGGTCTAATGAAAGGAGCTTACGGCATGGTGAATGACGAAGGTGATTTATTTGAGGCTGAAATATCTGAGTTTGTACTTAGTGAGCCTTACACACTGCACTAATCATGTCTGATTATTTGATTGGTGATGTTCAAGGCTGCTTTGGCCCACTGCAAGCTTTATTAAAAAAAATTAAATTTTCTATTGATAAAGACCAACTGTTCTTTTTAGGTGATGTGGTTAATCGTGGTGATCAATCATTAGCCACTTTGCGCTTTATTAAAGATTTGGGTGAGAACGCAAAAATGGTTTTAGGTAATCATGATTTTCATTTATTAGCTTGCGCCCTAGGTGTCAGGAAACCTCATTCCAAAGATACTTTTGATGATATTTTAGCTGCAAGTGACTCTCAAGCGCTTATTGATTTTTTATTACAACAGCCTTTGGTTATTCAACATAAAAAGGCGATTTTGGTACACGCAGGTATTCCACCAAGTTGGGATGAAAAGATGGCTTTAAAGCAATCGCTTAAAGTGCAGAAACACTTACAAAGTAATGATGTTGGTAATTTTATTAATAATATGTACGACAACCATCCTTACACTTGGTCGAATGATTTAAACGAGATGGATGTTTGCCGATACACCATTAATGCTTGTATGAGAATGCGTGTTTGCAAGCCAGATGGTGCTTTAGAATTTAGTCATAAAATGGGTCATGATGCCGCACCAGACGGGTTTAAAGCTTGGTTTTTGCATGATGACCGAGCTTTAAAAGACACTGATATATTTTTTGGACATTGGTCGACCCTATCTAATGTTAAGCAAGCACATATTTATCCGATGGATCAAGGCTGCGCCTGGGGTGGTGCACTTAGTGCTATTCGCCTTAAAGACAAGCAAATCACTTCAATAGACTGTTAGATCTCAACCTGACCTTCGTAAACAAATTGTGCTGGGCCAGATAAAAACACGTGCTCGTCTTCAGTGTATTCAATTAGCGCATCTCCACCCCTTAGGTGGGCAATTACGGTGGAATCTAGCAAGCCTAGCTTTACACCATGGATAACAGCCGCACAAGCGCCTGAGCCACAAGCCAGCGTTTCACCAGCACCACGCTCATACACACGTAAGTTAATTTCATTATTACTTAATATTTGCATAAAGCCAATGTTAGCTTGATTGGGTAATAACTCACTTTGCTGGATTTGCTGAGCAATGTTGGCAACATCAACTGTATTAACATCATCAACCAATAAAACACAATGTGGGTTGCCGATTGACAATGCGCCAAGCTCATAGCCTGCTACTTGATAAGTGGTGGCTTGCTGATTTGAGTGTAGCGGAATGCCAATAGGTTGAAAGTTGGGCTTGCCCATGTCGACTTGTACCGTATTGTCTTCATTAATAAATAAACTCATTAACCCAGCTCGAGTCTCAACATTAATCGGGTTATTTGCTGTTAAGCCTTTTGCTGTTACAAAACGCGCAAAACAACGTGCGCCATTGCCGCACTGCTCTACCTCAGTACCATCTGCATTGTAAATAACATAGCGAAAATCCACTCCAGGTGTGGTAGTTGATTCCACCATTAAAAGCTGATCAAACCCAACGCCAAAATGTCGGTGTGCCAGGGTAATAATCTGCTCAGCACTTAAAGTGATAGCGCCTAAGGTATTGTCAATCACCATAAAGTCATTGCCCAATCCATGCATTTTTGTAAAATTAATCATACGCACATTTTAACTGTTAGTTTCTTGTGTGTTTACAAATTAAAGTATCTGCTAAAATTAGCACCTCATTTAATTTGGATTTCATCATGATCACGCCTAGCAACATCACCCTTAATAAAGAAAAAACACTATTAACCATTACATTTGAGGGTGTTGATTATCCACTAACTAGCGAATATTTAAGAGTTTACTCGCCTTCTGCAGAAGTAGTTGGCCATGGTCCTGGGCAAGAAACTTTGCAAGTTGGCAAGGGTAATGTCACTATTACACGTATTGAGCCAACCGGTAATTACGCGGTTGTCTTATTCTTTAGTGATGGTCACGATAGTGGTATTTATTCTTGGTCCCATTTACATCATTTAGCCACTAATCATCAGGATCTTTGGCCTGAGTACTTGACTAGATTAAAAGCAGCAGGACATGCACATCCTGAACTTTAAGATTTAAATCTTATGGCATTTTTAAATGCTTTAATTGCTTTTATTGTCACCATTGGTATTTTGGTGACGGTGCATGAATTTGGCCATTTTTGGGTGGCGAAAAAACTCGGCATCAAGGTGCTACGATTCTCAGTAGGCTTTGGCAAAATCTTAAAATCATGGCAAATTGGTGAAACCCAATACACTTTATGTGCCCTGCCCTTGGGTGGCTTTGTCAAAATGCTGGATGAAAACGAAGGCAAGGTTGATCCGAGTGAAAAACACCGAGCCTTTAATGCTCAAACTGTTTATAAACGTATAGCAGTTGTTGTGGCAGGACCTGCGGCAAACTTCATATTGGCCATTATTATTTATACCGCCATCTTTATCATTGGTACTCATGGCATCAAGCCTGTGGTCGGTGTGATTGAAAATGATGGCATTGCCCAGCAGGCTGGATTAAAAACTGGCGATCGGCTGCTAAGCATCAATACGCAAGACACACCTAGTATTAGTGAATTTTCTTTTGCCTTTGTTCGTGCGGCCCAAGCACCAACAATGCAACTTGATATACATTCAAAAACTGATAATTTAAAAACATTAACGCTAGATTTAAAAAAAGACTTTTTAGCCAACCCAGAGCAAGGCGTTGAACAATATTTAGGTTTTGAATTCGCCCTACCAGCACTTAAACCTATTATTGATCAAGTCATAAGTGAAAGCCCGGCAAGCTTGGCTGGCATCCAATCAGGTGATCAAATACTCAGCGTAAATAGTAAGCCGGTCAATACTTGGCGTGATTTTGTTGTAACGATTAAGCAAAGCAAAGGCCAAACAATGCAATTAAACATTCTAAGAAATGGCCAGACTATTGCACGCGCACTCGCACCAAAAAATGACAATGGAACACTTAAGATAGGTGTGAGCGTTATGGCGCCAAAAGGCTACTTAGACGAATGGCGTGTCTTGGTCAAAAAACAACCATTTGACGCCTTTTTATCTGCCAATGTTAAAACCTACCAACTCACTGTATTAAACCTAAAAATGATTCAAAAGATGATTTTGGGTGAAGCTTCTGTTAAACAAATCAGTGGTCCGATCAGTATTGCGGATTATGCAGGTAAAACAGCGAGTGTCGGCTTGGTCTCTTTTTTGTCATTTTTAGCTTTAATCAGCATTGGTTTAGGTTTACTTAATTTGCTACCCATCCCTCTACTTGATGGCGGGCACTTGTTCTTTTATCTAATTGAAATTGTAAAAGGCTCTCCCGTAAGCCAGGCTTTGCAACAAAACGCATTAAAATTTGGCTTGTTTGTTATCCTCTCGCTTACCTTCATAGCGATGTATAATGATTTTTTACGATTATTATCATAAATTTTAAACCATGAAAAAAATTCTCACTAAAATCTCTTTAATTTTAACGCTGTCTATTACTTCTATCGCACAGGCAGATCTCATTAAAAGCATTGATATAATTGGTCTTAACGCTATTTCTAGAGGTACCGTTTTGAGCTACTTACCTGTTGAAGTCGGCGATGATTACAGTAAAAAAACCTCAGCACAAATTATTCGTGCACTTTATAAAACGCATTTTTTCAAAGATATCGAAGTCTCACAATCAGACCAAGTGTTAGAAATAAAGCTTCAAGAAAACCCACATATTAAATATGTTGAACTGTTAAATTATTCAGACAAGGTGATTGAAGAAGAGTCTATTAAGCAAGTGCTAAAAAGCATGGATTTATCCCAAGGCAAGATTTTTAATAAAAGACAATTGGATAAACTTATCTCGCAAATAGAGGCGTCTTACATTTCTAAGGGTTATTACGGCATCAAAATTACCAAGACTATTGAAATTGATGATCAAAACAGGGTTGGTATAGAGCTCGATATTAATGAAGGCGAGGTTGCGCGTATTAGCACAATGAAAATCAGTGGCAACCAAGTGCATGACGAAGATGACTTATTAGATTTATTTGAAATCGGTGAGGCTGATTTTTTCATCATAAATTACTTTACTGAGAAAGATCACTATTCTAAAGTTGCGCTAGATGCGGGCGTTGAAGCAATGAAATCACTCTATGTTAATTCTGGTTACCTTGATTTTAAAGTTAGCAATATTAAAACAGACTTGTCCGATGACAAGCAAAGTATTGACATTAACATTCAAATTAATGAAGGTTCGGAATATAAAGTAGGCGATATTAAGTTTAGTGGTAATCTACTCAACCAATCAATTGACGATCTTAATGACTTACTAACAATTACCGAAGGTGCAGTATTTAAACGTAAAAAGGTAATTGAAAGCATTCAGGCGATTACTGATTTGTTTGCAGACCAGGGTTATGCATTTGCCAAAGTTGATCCAATCACCAAAGAAGATACCAAGGCGCATGTAATTGATTTAGATATTAATATTAATCTAAACAAAAAAGTGTACATTAATCGTATCACCATTGTTGGCAACACACGTACTCAAGACGAGGTTATTCGTCGTGAAATTGGAATTAACGAAGGCGGTCTATATTCAAATACTGAGTTAGATGAGTCAGTTAAAAAGATTAAACGATTAGGCTTCTTCTCTGATGTGCAAATGGAAGTAACAAAACTCAAAGAATTTGATGATAAAATTAATTTACACTTTAGTGTTGAAGAAACTAAAACCGGTACTTTTTCAATTGGCTTATCACATTCAAATAGCTCAGGTGCTGCCTTTAATATGGGTATTAAAGAAAACAACTTCTTAGGTACAGGTAACACACTTAACGCTGCTTTATCAAATTCAGAAGCGGTACAAGAAATGAGCTTTTATTTCTCAGACCCTTACTTTACCGAAGACAAGCACAGTATTAGTTACGGTGTTTTCACTAAGTCTATTGACGGTGCAAGCTTAGACGTATCTTCCTATAAGATTGATGAAGCTGGTTTAAGCTTAGGTTATGGCATACCTTTAACCGAAGACACGCGTATTAGTGCTGATGTTCGTATTTCTAGCCGTGACATTACTTGTGGCACAACCTTTTCAGATGCAAATCACGAGGCGACGCAATGTGCCAGTGGCGATAAGACAGAGGTTAAAACCAATGTTCGCTGGTCTAACAATACACTGGATAATTTCAACTACCCAACTGACGGACAAAAGAACAGTTTAAGTTTGGATCTAACATTACCAATCGCAGATTTCCGTTATTACAAACTTGATGCTTCGCATAAGAGCTACCGACCAATGGGTAACGATATTACTTGGAAGGTTAATGGCAGTTTAGGCTTAGCACAAGGCTATGGCGGTAAAGATCTACCTTTCTTTAAGCGTTACTACGGTGGTGGTTCATCATCCGTTCGTGGCTTTGACTTTAACTCATTAGGTGCAACTTACTCAGATGGTAAGGCTAAAGGTGGTGAATTATCACTACTAGCAGGTACATCGGTCATCTCACCAATGAAGTTTATTAATGACAGTAAAAATATGCGTATGAGCGCTTTCATTGATGCAGGCTCAGTAGAAGAGAAAGCCTCCAATCTTAGCTTTGATGAGATTCGCATGTCGACTGGTGTAGCCTTTTCTTGGTTAACACCAGTTGGTCCATTAGGTATTTACGCTGCCACACCTTTGGTTAAAAAATCATCAGACAAAACAAAGACTGTTGAATTTACCCTTGGTACAAGCTTCTAACACGTAGATGATGAAAAATATTGTTTTTGCATTATTGGTGTTTAGCACCACTCTGCATGCAGAGTCTCTAAAAATTGGCTACATCAATATCGACTACCTTGTTAGTAGTTCGCCGCAATTCATTCAAGCAAATCAAATTGTTATTAAAGAGTTCAAACCTCAAGAAGAAGAGTTATTACTACTTAGTCAAACAATACAGTTGTTAGCAGATGACTTTAATAAAAATAGTAAATCGCTTACGCAATCTGAACGCAAGACTGAGATCCAAAAAATTGCCAATTTAGAGCGCCAACTCAAACAACAAGCCTTATCCCTAAAAAAACAATTAAAACTTAAAAATGAGCAAGAATTAGGCAAAATTCAAGCTGTAATTAACAAAGTAATCAAGGAAGTTGCTGAAACACAAAAATTTGATTTAATCTTATACCAAGAAGTAGCTTTTGCTAGTAAAAAAGTCAATATTACACCGATTATCAAGCAAAAACTCAGACAGCTCTTTTAATGATGCACACACTTGGGGATATTGCTAAAGTTATTAACGCTAATCTGATTGGCGATGAGTCAATCAAGATCGACAGTATTGCCTCCCCCGCTTCAGCAAAAAGTAATCAGCTGACTTATGTGATTGGTCAAAAATACAAATTAGATCTTATGGCTACACAAGCAGGCGTGGTTATTCTTAATCAAGATTTAGCAAAAGACTGCCCTACTAACGCCTTAGTGGTTGATGATGTTTACTTGTCATTTGCCAAAATTACTCATTATTTTAAAAAAGAAGTAACGCCTTTTAGTGGTGTTCATTCTAGCGCTCAAACCAATCAAGCAATCATTGCAGAAAACTGCGCAATCGGAAAAAATGTTGTCATTGGCTCTAACGCTACTATTGGTCCAAATACCGTTATTGAAGACAATGTTACTATTGGTGAGAATGCTTATCTGCATCCCAATGTTACGATTTTACAAGGCTGCTCAATAGGTGATAACGTGGTAATCTCTCCAGGCGCTGTAATTGGCGCCGAAGGGTTTGGCAATGCCCGAGATAAGCAAAATCAATGGCACACCATCGCACATCTAGGTAATGTCGTTGTTGGTAATAATGTCACTATTGGTGCTAACACTACAATTGACAGAGGTACTTTAGAAGATACGCAAATACATGACGGTGTACGGCTTGATAATTTAATACACATTGCACACAATGTGATTATCGGCCAAGATACTGCAATTGCAGCCAACACAGGTATTGCCGGCAGTACGACACTTGGAAAGCGTTGCATGATTGGCGGTATGGTCGGTATTGTAGGTCATTTAAACATCTGTGATGATGTGATTGTAAATGCTAAAAGCAC
>JABGOT010000114.1 GCA_018648985.1 Candidatus Ruthturnera sp. | reverse complement strand
TGGTAGCTCACCTGTTGGCATTTAATTAAATCACTCATGGTTTAACACCTTGGCAACTTCGACTTTTCCGGCGCGTTTTGCCGGATAGATTGCAGCCAAAATAACCAAAACAAAAGCGCCAATGGCTACTTTAACCACATCACTTAAATGAATCTCAGAAGGGAAGCGATTAATATAAAACACATCTTTAGGAAAAAACTGAAACCCTAGTATGGATTCAATACCACTCACCACGGATTCGATATTGAGTGACAGCAAAACCCCTAAAACAACACCCAAAACAATACCCACCACACCAATGGTGATACCTTGATAAAAAAACAATTTAACGATGCGTTTGGGTGTCATTCCAATGGTTTTAAGAATGGCAATATCAGCTTTTTTATCTGTCACCACCATGACCATCATTGAAACAATATTAAAAGCAGCGACTGCAATAATGAGTGATAAAACAATGCCAATCATTTGTTTTTCAAGATTTAGCGCTTTAATAAAGTTGGCTTTTTTCTGTGTCCAATCTGTACCATAATAATGATTATTACCTAATTTTTTGACCACTTGATTGGTGATTTTTTTAGCCTCAAATAGATCATCCACTTTGAGTCTAATGCCAGAAACTAAATTCTTCATGTTGTACAATTTTTGAGTTTGATCTAGGTGGATAAAGGCCAGATTATTATCGTACTCATTAATGCCAGCATCAAAAATACCACTCAGGGTAAAGCGCTTGAAACGAGGCTGTATACCAATAATGCTATTTGAAATCTCAGGCGTGAGCAAGGTTATTTTGTCGCCAATAATTGCACCGAGCTGCAGCGCTAAGCCAGAACCGATCAGAATATTAGGTCCTGTTAAATCAGCGCTGCCACTTTCAATATTATCAAGCAAGATCGAGGTGTTTTTTTCTAAGCTTGGCTCAACGCCTCGTACACTAACACCTTGCGATCTGCCATTAATACTCAGTAGGCCGTAGCGCTCAATATAAGGCGATGATTCAAGCACATGTGGATTTTGGTTGATAGACAGCCTGAGCGTTTGCCAATCTTTTAGTGCGCCGTCATATTCATTAATAGTTGAATGTGAAATAGCACTCAATACTCTGTCTCTAAGCTCTTTATGAAAGCCATTCATAACTGACAACACGGTAATAAGTGTCATTACACTTAGAACTAACCCAACCATAGAGACGCCAGAAATAAAAGAAACAAAGCCCTTTTTACGATTGGAACGCAAATATTGGTTAGAAATACTAAATTCAACACTCATGGTGCTGATATTTTGTCATAATTAGCGTTTTAAAGGTAGGAATAACTTTTTAGTAATGAATCTAAACAATCGAGGGTTTATTAATTATTTACTGTTGCCGGTTTCAGGCGTCTTTTATCTTCTATCCCGTATTAGAAAATTCCTTTATCAGGCAAAGCTACTAACCACTCATAACTCCAATGTAGACGTGATTGTGGTGGGCAATATTACTGTTGGTGGTAGCGGAAAAACTCCTATTGTTATTGCGCTGGTAAATTATTTTAAGCAACAGGGTAAGCGAGTAGGGGTGGTTTCCCGCGGCTATGGTGGCTCTCATGAGCAAGGCAGTTTATCTGTTAATCAAGATACAAAAGCCAGCGAGTCTGGTGATGAGCCACTGCTGATTGCTACACAAACACAAGCCCCCGTTATGGTTAATAAAGACCGCTCTCAAGCAGTGGAAGACTTAGTTATAAAACATGATATCGATCTTGTGATTAGTGACGATGGCCTACAACATTACGCTATGGGTAGATTAGTTGAGATTGTTGTAGTCGATGGTAAGCGACGTTTTGGTAATGGTTTTCTTCTGCCAGCTGGCCCACTCAGAGAGCTAGAATCAAGATTAAAATTGGTGGATTTTGTGATTAATAATGGTGCACAGTATGCGGGTGAAATCACCTCAACACTAAAGCCCATTATGTTTGTTAATGTATCAACCAATGAGCAAAAACCTTTGGATTATTTTAATCAACAAACTTGCCACGCAGTTGCAGGTATCGGTTATCCAGAGCGGTTTTTTGGCGCTTTAACGCAATTGGGTGTTAAGGCAAAAACACATAGTTTTGCCGATCATCATGCCTTCACTCGCTCAGACCTTGTCTTTGATGATGATTATCCTATTCTTATGACCGCTAAGGATTGTGTAAAATGTAAGGAATTCGCAACAGATCAAATGTGGTACTTGCATGTTGAGGCTGAATTAAGCGACGATTTTTTGACTGAATTAACAAAGAAATTATGATTGACGAAGCATTACTTAAATTGCTAGTTTGCCCAAAGAGCAAAGCACCACTCAAACAAGTGGGTGATGAGCTGGTTTGTGAAGCCAGCGGTTTGGCTTACCCTATTAATGACGGCATCCCAGTTTTGCTGATTGAAGAGGCACGAAAAATAAGCTGATGGGTTTTTCCGTTATCATTCCTGCACGCTATGCATCTACTCGCTTGAACGCAAAATTATTGCAAGATATTCATGGCAAGCCTTTGATTCAACACACTTATGAAAACGCTATTAAAAGTGGTGCATCTCGCGTGATTATTGCGACTGATGATTCGCGTATTGAAACTGTTGCCAATGATTTTGGCGCTACCACCTGCATGACGGGTGATCACCATACTTCAGGCACTTCTCGACTTGCAGAGGTTTTAGACAAGCTATCAATTACTGATGGCGAAATTATTGTTAATGTTCAGGGTGATGAGCCGATGTTAGGCGCCAGTGTTATTGAGCAAGTGGCTAATAATCTGGCTAATAGTGACATGCAAATGGCGACTTTGTGTGAAAACGTCATTAACCAAGAACAATACTTAGATCCAAATTGCGTTAAAGTGGTGTTTGATAAATTTGGTAAAGCGCTGTATTTTTCTCGATCACCTATTCCCGCTTTCAGAGAAGAGTCTGATTTTGATGCATCTCTATGCTTTAAACATATTGGTATTTATGCTTATCGATCAGGTTTTATTAAACAATATTTAACCATGGATAGCTCAGCCTACGAACAAGTAGAAAAGTTAGAACAACTCACTGTACTGAATGAAGGCTTTGATATTCATGTAGCACCAGCCTGCGCATCAACTGGATTCGGCGTGGACACCATTGAAGATTTAGCCAAAGTTAGAGAGGCATTACAGTGATTATTGATGGAAAACAAATTGCAAAAGAGCTAAGAGCTGCTATTGCTGATCAAGTTTCTATGGTGGGTCGAGCACCAGGATTAGCGGTGATTTTAGTTGGTGATGACCCTGCTTCCGCAGTTTACGTGCGTAATAAAGACAACGCCTGCAAAGAAGTAGGCTTTTATTCTGAGAAAATCAATAAGCCTGAGGGTATTACTCAAGTGGAGTTATTGTCTGAAGTTGAACGACTAAATAACGACGATAAAATTGACGGAATTCTGGTGCAATTACCATTGCCCAAACATCTGGACGCAAATTTAGTCATTGAGACCATTTCTCCTGAAAAAGATGTAGATGGATTCCATAGTGAGAATATCGGCAAATTAATGCAAAATAAGCCTTATTTGCGCCCATGCACACCCAAAGGGGTGATGACGATGCTGGCAACTACAGGTATTGATCTAGTGGGTAAAAATTGTGTGGTAGTTGGCGCTTCCAATATTGTTGGTCGCCCCATGGCAATGGAGCTTTTGAATGCACGTGCAACGGTAACTATTTGTAATAGTAAAACTCAGGATTTAAGTGGAAAAATCAGGCAAGCTGATGTCGTTGTGGCTGCAGTTGGTATTCCAAAAATGATCCAGGGCGATTGGATTAAAAAAGGCGCCATTATTATTGATGTTGGTATTAATCGTCTAGATGATGGCAGTTTGTCTGGCGATGTAGATTTTGATTCAGCGAAAGATAAAGCCGCGTGGATTACACCGGTACCTGGCGGTGTTGGACCAATGACGATCGCAACCTTATTAGAAAATACATTAACAGCATATAAAGCAAGAGAGGAAAAATGAAAATCTTAATTAAAGGAATGAGAGAAGGTTTGGGTCGATTAATTGTATTGATTGATTGGGTTTTTTCACCGAAAAAACTTAAACGCAATGAAGCGGAACAAGCTGAAGTTAATAAGCAAGTCGAATCTTTAAAGTTGTATCAATTTTACGCTTGCCCATTTTGTATTAAAACACGTCGCACCATCAAGCGTCTTAACTTGCCAATGGAAACGCGTAACGCTCAAGCCGGCCAATTCCGTGCTGAACTATTGGCGGGTGGTGGCGAGGTTAAAGTACCTTGTTTGAGAGTTAAAGAGGGTGGTAATATTACTTGGATGTACGAATCATCGGATATTATGGCTTATTTGGATAAGCGTTTTGGCTAGTGATTTATATTGAGGGCGGTACCAAAACTCAACAACAATTAGCCAAAGACCTTTATTATTTTTGTTCGCAAGCATTGGCAATTAAAAAACTCGTTGACATTGATCTTAAGATTAAACCAGTTGAAGGCGCTCAAGCCTGGACTGATCATGAAGGTGAGGGTAAGTTCTATATTGATATTGAGCAAAGCTTAAGCGCCAGTCAATTTATTACCGCTTTTTGCCATGAAATGATTCATGTTATTCAGCATTTGCGTGACAAACCCATTAGTGAAAAAGAAGCTTATAAACTAGAAGTCGGATTGGCAGAGCGGTTTAAACCACTTAACAAAAGTTAAGGTAGAAAGTCTTTTAGTTTTTCGATGCTACTAGTCAACTCTGCTTGAGTGCTAGCCGTGATATTGATATGCCCTAACTTACGATCGGCACGTTCTGTTTTATCGTACAAATGTAAGTGTGCATTTGGCATATTAAGTACAACATCAGTCGGGCCAATCTTACTAATAATATTCACCATAGCGCTAAAGTTATGTGTGGGTGTAGTATCACCCAATGGCATGCCTGTAATCGCACGAATATGATTTTCAAATTGAGAAGTGTTGGCGCCCTCAATACTCCAATGCCCAGAGTTATGCACACGTGGTGCCATCTCATTGACCACCAAGCCATTATCAGTATCGAATAATTCAATAGTTAAAACACCCACGTGATCCATCTCATCAAGCAGGGTTTGCATATAGTGCTCAGCAGTTTTTTGTACTTCTGGATCGATGTCTTGAGCGGGAGCGATAGTGAGTCGTAAAATACCCTCATGATGCGTATTTTCAACCAGTGGGTAATAGCGGTGGTCATTGTTAATACCGCGTACTGCAATCAAAGAAAGCTCACGTTTAAAGTTAACAAACCCCTCAAGGATAGATTCAACGCCATTCATACTTTGCCAAGCATCAATGATTTGATCTTCATCTCGTATTAAAAACTGACCTTTGCCATCATAACCCTCAGTTGCTGTTTTTAAAATAGCAGGTAGTCCGACTTTCTCTACAGCGACTGTTAAATCAGCTTTAGAATTTACCATTTGATACGGCGCACATGGAATACCCAGCTGATCAAACAAAGCTTTTTCACGACCACGATGCTGTGTGGTGAACAGTGATTTTTCACCAGGGTAAACAGTAATACTCTTGCTGATTTCTTTAACGATTTCTACATCGGTATTTTCACTCTCGTAAGTAATAACATCGGCAAAAGAAACCAAAGACTCAACGTTATCTTTATTGTCTCCAAGTGCAAACATATGACCTAAAAAGGCAGAAGGTTCATCAGTAGAATTGCCTGAAAAACCAAATTGGTGATTCAATGGGTAACCAGAAATAGCCATCATTCTGCCCAGTTGGCCAGCGCCTAAAACACCTATTTTCATCGGTTAATCTTGTGGATTTGGATTGTCAAGAACATCTTGGGTTTGCTTAGCTCTAAATGCTGCAACTTTTTCTCGAATAGTCTCGTCTTCATTAGCGACAATTTGCGCCGCTAAAATGCCTGCATTTTTAGCACCAGATTCACCAATGGCAAGCGTACCAACAGGGATTCCACCTGGCATTTGTGCAATTGACAACAGTGAATCTTGTCCGCTAAGGGCGCGTGATTGCACTGGTACACCCAGTACCGGCACAATGGTTTTTGCAGCGACCATGCCTGGTAAATGCGCTGCACCACCTGCACCGGCAATAATCACTTTTAAACCTCTAGACTGCGCACTAGAAGCGTAGTCAAACATTTTGTCTGGTGTGCGATGTGCAGACACCACTTCGACTTCATGTGGCACACCAAGCTCTTCCAGCATTTCTACCGCATGTTTCATGGTTGGCCAGTCAGATTTTGACCCCATGATAACACCAACAACTGCACTCATCGCTTTCTCCAAGGTTTATAACTTTATGGAA
>JABGOT010000159.1 GCA_018648985.1 Candidatus Ruthturnera sp. | reverse complement strand
ACCAAACACCTCAACACCCACTTGGTGAAATTGACGGTAACGACCTTTTTGAGGGCGCTCGTGTCTAAACATAGCACCTTGATAAAAGACTTTTTGAATGCCTTCTCTAGGTAGATTGTGCTCAATCATGGCGCGTACACAACCCGCAGTACCTTCGGGTCTTAAACTTAAGCTTTCACCACTAGACTCTCTCCAAGAATACATTTCTTTTTCAACAATGTCAGTCGCCTCACCAATCGCACGACAAAAAGTATCAGTCTTTTCAACAATGGGTGTGCGAATATTTTTAAAGCCATAAGAGATAAACAAATCAAAGATTGTTTTTTCTAGCGACAACCATAAGGCAGAGTCCTTGGGTAGTAGGTCGTTCATTCCACGAATGGCTTGGATTTTGTTAGACATAGCTGTTATAAAAAAATAGTTAAGTTATTTTACCGACAATTGTAAGGCTTTACCTCGTTTAAGTCCGACCTATTTTGTAATAAACAGAGATGATAAAAAATACAATAGTAGCAAAAAATAATCGAATGCTAACAAGTAGAAAGACATCGGCTCCAAAAAATACAAACAGCAGTGTGTCTTCAATAATGGCGTGAGCCACCATTAAAAAGTAACATACGGAGATTACTTGTTGTTTGCTCATGTATTTTGCCTCTTTTAAGAGGACGCCAGCACCATAAGTAATGCCAATTAAAACACCGGTTATTAGAGCCATTATCGCACTTAAATGATGATCAAACTTTTGCAAGAGACTTAGTCCTTTGATTAGGGTGACGATAAAAATAACCAGACTAACTAAAATAATAATTTCTATTGAAAGTAAAATTGATTCATAAATTTTTTGTAATAAAAAATCAGTGAAATTTGTAGGCATTATTGAAGTTGTTTGATATAAAGCATTAGTAACCTCGCCAGGGTTTTCAAATAATATCTCTGCTGGAATGATTAACAAAGGTGTTAATACCACAAATGCCATAACCAGCCTAAAACTCACTGATTTTATCCAGCCAACACCCAGTTTTTTCATAATGGCTGATTCAACAGGGATCGAGTGAAGTACGCCAAGAAATAGACCTAGTACTGTCCAATCGTAGACGCTTAGACCTAACGGCGCAGCAAAGGCAATGGCTGCATATAAATTAAGAAACACCCCAGATGCTAGAGCTAATGCCGCTTCTGGTGGTAAGTTAAGTAAAGTAGTAAAAGGTGTAAATATTTGAGCAATAACAGGCATTAACTCAAAATACAATAACAGCTCTGCTAATAAAAAATAAGGAACAACGGTAGCAAGAATGATTTTAGCGGTTGAACCAGAGCTAGAAAAAAATGCTTTAGTGTCAAATTTCACGAATTAGAAATTCCACTTGGGACATGCCCAGTTGGCACATATTGAGAGGCAGATTCACAATGTGAATGCTGATCATCAAAAAAGATATCTGCGCCAAATTCTTTTAAAAAAACACCTTTATCCAGCCCGCCCAAAAAGAAAGATTCATCAATACGAATACCCCATTCACGCATGGTGTGAATCACGCGTTTGTGTGAGGGGGCAGAGCGCGCTGTCACTAGGGCTGTTCTAATAGGGTTGTTTTCCACAGGAAAAGCAGATTGGATTTTATGCAATGATTTCAAAAAGCATTTAAAAGGACCTGCCTTAAGTTCAACATTGGCTGAATTTTTTTCATTTTCTTCAAAGGCCTCAATGCCTTTTTCTTGGTAGATTTTTTCTGCTTCATCTGAGAAGATAACCGCATCACCATCAAACGCAATACGCAGTTGTGTATCGTGAGAATCATTTGAGCCAGAGCCAACAATAGAGGCTGCTGCAAAGCCTGATTCTAATGCTTTTTGCACATCTTGATAATTACTTGATAAAAATAAATCTGCCTCAAAAGCACCCACCAAAGTATGTGTACTTTCACCGCGGGTAAAGGCTGCTCGTGAGATGTTAAGACCATAGTGCTCAATCGAATTAAAGATACGCAAGCCGGTATCGGCGCTGTTGCGAGAGAGTAAGATAACATCAATTGGATTTTGCTTGGTATTAAGATTTAACAGTTTTTTAACCAGCGTAAATCCAACACCAGGTTTTAAAATTACATCTTCATTTTCTTCTTGGTGTTTAGCATAAGCCTCTACGCCATGTTCTTTAAATATCTGATGTGATTCGTCCAAGTCAAACAAAGCTCTCGATGAAATTGCAACAACCAGTTTTCCTTCAGCTTTTGGGTTTACAGCGTCTGCCATGATTTTCCTTGATATTTATCCAAACAATAATCTAGCCACCTTTCAATAAATAGATTTAACTCCCATTTTATATTCATATCACTGCACTGTGCTAAATACGGATGATCGCTATTAAGTGTGGTTTCATTGCAAACAGAGATAACCTCTAGCAACTGCACATCAAAATAGATTTTAAATTTAATATCAGGTTTGCGAATATTGCCGTTAAGTATGTGTGTTAATGTGTAAATACCCGTATGGGTAAATCGTTGGTCAATAATTAAATGCAGGTCTGATAACTGATCGTGGTGAATAATGCTGTCGTAATTAGTCTGCTTAAGTAGCGGTATTAGTTTGAGTATTTTTTGATAATTCAACTCAAATAGGTGTGCAACATCACTATATGTTTTGGACTGATTAGAATTATATAAATCGTGTAAATATTGAGATTCTAAATCCATTGTGTTTTATGGTTAATCGTGCCGTTATTATTAAGATTAAACTCATTATATCCAACCCTCTGCTCTTGGTTAAACTGTAGGGCGGTAGAAGGGCATGAAATAATATTGAAGTTGACGTGTGAAAATTCAGCTGCTTCGTGCGCATGTCCGAATACAACAGCATGTATTTTGGAGTGTTGATCTAAAACTTGGAATAAATCTTGTGGATTTTCCAGTGATAGTTCGTCATCCCAACTGCTATTCATGGGAACAATAGGGTGATGCAGAGTAACAATAATATTGTCTGATTGAGATTTTAAAAGCATTAAATCTAGTTTTTCAAGCGCTGTCTGGGTAACCAATCCACTGGTTTTGTTGCTTTGTATAGAATCAATAGTGATAATTTCCCAATTACCCAATGTAAAAGATTCGAATAAATTTTTACTAAAGCATTGGTTTAAGTTGTTAGCATTATCATGATTACCAGCAATAACAAACATTGGTTTTTTAATGGGTAGTAATATCTCTTTTAAAATTTGGTAAGATTTAATACCTCCGTTGTGGGTTAAATCGCCACTAATTAATAAAGCGTCAAAATCAACAAGGCTGATTTGTTGAATAATTTTCTTAAGATTGTCCTGTGAATTAACCCCCATGACCATAGGCTGGTCATCAATATGGCAATCGCTAATTTGGATTAACCTAGGCATGCTGTACAAACTCTACACGACTGCTAACACCAGTTAATAGTTCATAAGAAATGGTACCACTGTAAGTGGCAACAGTTTCAACACGTAGTTTATCATCGCCCCATAAAATGGCATTATCACCAACATTGACTTTTGTTGTACCAATATCTACACAAATTAGATCCATCGATACACGACCGACCAGCGAGCATAAAACACCATTGATCAATACTGGTGTGCCATTTTTAGCGTGTCTAGGGTAGCCATCCCCGTAGCCGATACCAACAATAGCTATAGTGGTATCTATATTCGCTATCCAAGTAGCACCATAACCGACCGATTCACCTGCTTGTAGGGTTTTTATTGAAACGATGGGTGCAGATAGTTTCATTACTGGTTTGAGTTGATCGCTAGGCGTGTTAAACGGAGAGGCGCCATAAAGCATAATGCCGGGGCGTACAAAATCAAAGGTTGTTTCTGCTTGAGATAAAATCGCAGCAGAATTTGCCATAGAGCGAACATCTGTTTGGGTTGTTAACGTCTGAAAATCGTTAAGCTGAGCTTCGTTCATAGGATGCTCAATTTCATCTGCACAAGCAAAGTGACTCATGATGCAGGCAACCTCCACTAAAGGGTTGTCCTTAAGCAAAGGCAAGCATTCTTTATAGTCATTGGCAGACAAGCCTAATCGATGCATGCCAGTGTCAATCTTAAGCCAAATATTAACCATTTGCTGGGTGTTGTTAACAATGGCTATTTGTGATGTGTGGTGCACAACAATATGGCAACCTAAATCAATCGCTTGTTGCAGTTCATCTTCTGAAAATATGCCCGATAGTAACAAGATAGGGCGATCAGTAATGGCTCGTAATTTAATAGCTTCTGATAATTCACTAACAGCCAACATATCTGAGTTATTAATTAATGGATGAATGCAATCTAGATGGTGACCATAAGCGTTGGCCTTAATCATAGACACCACTTTAGCGCCAGGCGTTAGTTTTTTAACAATAGATAAATTATGAGTTAACGCTGATTGTGAAATTAAAGCTTTAGCACGCATACCAAAAAACTACATTAAAGTCATACTGTCATTATCAGGTGGGAATTGATCCGGATCAGGCTGATTTTGATTATAGTCATGAGGAAACTGATCGTTTTTTGTATAATTTTCAAAAGTTGTGTATTGCCCAATCCATGCAAGCTCAATCTTTCCAGTTTCACCATTACGATGTTTGGCGATTTTTAAGTCAGCTTTGCCTACTTCTTCTGGATTGGAATAAGTGTCGTCATGGTATTGCTCATCACGATAAACAAAACCGATAATATCTGCATCTTGTTCAATAGAGCCTGATTCACGTAAATCAGACATTTGTGGCATACGCCCCTTACCAGCTTTAGGTCGAGACTCAACACCACGATTAAGCTGAGATAATGCAATCACTGGTACGTTGATTTCCTTGGCTAAAGCTTTAAGTGAACGAGAAATCTCAGATATTTCTTGTACTCTATTTTCACTCTTGCCATGTACCGTCATTAGCTGAAGATAATCCACCATAATTAGTGATAACTCAGGATATTGTCTTTTAATTCGACGCGCTTTTGCGCGAATCTCTGTTGGGGTGATCGATGGCGTTTCGTCAATCAAAATATCGTTACTTTCTAGTGCTCTAACCGCATGATTAAAGCTATTCCAGTCAGTTTCTGTCATGTCGCCAGAGCGTATTTTTTTGCTGTCAATTCGACCAAATGAAGAAATCATACGCAGTGTTAGTGCTTCAGTCGGCATCTCTAGTGAAAACACCAATACAGGTTTGTTTTGCTCTATAGCGACATTGCCGACAATATTCATAGCAAAAGCAGTTTTACCCATTGAAGGGCGACCTGCAATAATAATCAAATCACCTTTTTGCAAGCCTGAGGTAATATTGTCTAGCTCTGTGAATCCAGTTTCTAAACCAGTAACTGATCCAGTATTATCAACCCATTCATGAACTTGGTTAGTGACATCTTTGAGAATGGTTTTAACATTAACCACATCCTGTTTTCCGCGAGTGATTTGTTCGGCGATGTTAAATATCTTTCTTTCAGATAGGTCAATTAACTCTTGTAATTCAATCTCTTTTGGGCGATAAGCGGTATCTGCAATTTCATGGCTGGCAATAATAAGCTGACGATAAACAGAAAGCTCGCGCACGTGTTTTGCATAAGTTTGAATATTAGATATGCTGGGTGTGCTTTCAGCAATTTGTGAAAGATAAGCAAAGCCACCAACTGATTCTTCTTCACCTGTTTTTTTTAATCGCTCTTTAACCGTAAGAATATCGGCAGGGCTGTCATGCTCTAAAAGCAAGGCAATGGCATTAAAAATAAGTCGGTGAGAGGCATTATAAAAATCATCAGCTGTTAAGGCATCAGCCACCTGTTCCCAAGCTTCGTTGTGTAGTAGTAATCCACCAAGTACAGATTGCTCTGATTCAAGTGAATTTGGCGGTATATTAGCGTTTTCGATGTCCATTTGCGTTGTTTTAGATAATAAAAAACCCTCTCTCGAGGGTTTTAATTTTAACGCAATTTTTGAGTTTAAAGGTTAGTTATTCTTCGTCTTCTGAAGCCTCAACTACCACCTTAACATCAACATTAACATCAGCGTGTAAAGTCACACTAATATCGTATTCACCAACAAAGCGAATCGCTTCTGGCATATTGATATCACGTTTTTCAACTTCATGGCCACTAGCTGCTAAACTTGCTGCGATATCAGCTGTGCCGATAGAGCCAAACAGTTTACCTTCATCACCTGCATTTGCTTTAATAGTACAAACAACACCTGACATAGCATCTGCTTTAGTCTGTGCTTCTTTAGAAGCTGCCGCTTCTTTTGCTTGTAAGTCAGCCTTGATTGCTTCAAACTCAGCCATGTTAGCTGTTGTTGCTGGTTTAGCCTTACCTTGTGGAATTAAGAAGTTACGAGCATAGCCTGATTTAACGTTAGCCAAATCACCTAAGTTACCTAATTTACCAATTTTTTCTAATAAAATTACTTGCATGATTAACTCCTATTTCTTGTGTTTGTCAGTGTAAGGAATCAATGCTAAAAATCTAGCTCTTTTGATTGCAGTCGTTAATTGACG
>JABGOT010000120.1:5165-6528 GCA_018648985.1 Candidatus Ruthturnera sp. | reverse complement strand
TAATCATGGGCATTATGGAAGAGCGCCTTCAAGAAGACGATTGTAAATCTGGCTACTTGTTAGATGGCTTTCCACGCACTATTCCACAAGCAGAAGCCTTAAAAGCACTACTTGAAAAAATGGGCGAAAAATTAGACGCAGCTGTTGAAATCCAAGTGCCACGTGATGTGATTCTTGATCGTTTAACAACGCGTCGTACTTGTGAAGATTGTGGCGCAATTTACAACACTAAGTCTAACCCAACTAAAGTTGAAGGCGTATGTGACAAGTGTGGTGGCCCTGCAGTACAACGTGAAGATGAAACTGTCGAGGCAATCAGCAACCGTTTGAACGTATACAACGACCAAACAGCGCCTTTGGTTGGTTTTTACGACAACGAAGGCTTATTACTTAGTGTAGACGCAACGTCTTCTCAAGCGGTAATTGATGCTATTCAAACAAAGATTAGCTGAAAAACCTTCTAAGCTATTTAGTGATTAAATAGCTTAGTCGCTAAAGACTAAAAAAACCCTTGAGTGTGAAAACATTCAAGGGTTTTTTGCATTTAAAGCCACGGGCGTTTGTCTTAGATACTTTTATGACTTATAATGAAACGTCTAGTACTTGGGAGAGAAAGTTGAAACGCTTATTATTGCCACTATTTTTATTGTTATTTTCTGTTTTTGCACAGGCGGAAAACGATCTTTTACCTGCCGATGAGGCCTTTAGCTTTAAGGCAAAAGTGGTTAATGACGAAATACTGCTTACTTGGGATATTGCAAAAGGTTATTATCTTTATAAAGAAAAAATCAAAATCTCTTCAGATTTTTCTACGCAGCTAGGTACCGCAAAGTTTCCAAAAGCCAAGGTTAAAAATGACGAATTTTTTGGCAGAATAGGGGTTTATCGCAATAGCGCCGTGGTGGCAGTACCTGTGCTTGAAGGCGATGCAAAATCAATTTTATTAAACGCTACCTTTCAAGGGTGTGCAGATTTAGGTGTGTGTTACCCGCCAATCACAAAATCAGTGGCGCTTGATATTAGTAATATCCATGGCCCATCACTGGTTGATAATGCGCTTAATATACTATCCAAAGCAAAAACAAAGGTCGGCTCCGTTGTAGAAAAAGTGATCACAGTTTCTGACGAACCACTCCCTGCCGATGAGGCGTTTGCTTTTTCTGTCATCGCCATAGATGCAAACACACTGATGGCAAGCTGGAACATACACCCAGAGTATTACCTGTATCACGATAAGTTTTTCATTGAAACCAAAGGCGCTGAAATTGGTGAGGTGGTGTTCCCTAAAGGCAAAGAAAAAGACGACCCTTTGTTTGGCAAAGTTCAAATTCATAAAGGCCAACTCAATGTCGAAATTCCGCTT
>JABGOT010000120.1:0-5065 GCA_018648985.1 Candidatus Ruthturnera sp. | reverse complement strand
TGTGGGCAACTTTATTTAGCTTCTCGCCAATTGCGATGGGCGTATTAAACTCACTCACTAACACACCAACACCATGGCAACGTATCTTTAAAGCCATTGGCTTACTGGTGTTGGCTTACGGTATTTTACTTTGGGGCTTAGTGGCTCGCGGTGGTGGCGACATGCTAGCACCACTTGCTGGCTATGGTAACGGCGCTCAAGTAGAGCAAGTACATGTTAAATTTGAAAAAATTAAATCGAACAAAGATCTTGACCAAGCATTGCTTAGAGCCAAAGCCAATAACCAAATTGTAATGCTCGATTTCTATGCTGATTGGTGTATTTCTTGTAAAGAACTAGAGCGCTTCGTATTCTCAAATGCCGATGTGGTTAATAAAATGCAAAATGTGATTGCATTACAAGCGGATGTTACTGCCAACGACGCCACTGATAAAGCATTAATGACTCGCTTTAATATTATTGGGCCGCCAGCAATTTTGTTTTTCAAAAATGGTATCGAGAATCGCCCACAACGTATTGTTGGTGAGATTAACGCACAAGGCTTTCTCGAACATTTGAAAAAATCTCAGTAATACTTGAGAAAATCACTAAAGATTGTGTAGTTAAAATGCTGATAAAGCCTTCTAACATACGTGATGTTGGTGGTAAAATCAGTTTTATTTAACAACTCTGGTTACAATAATGGATATTTTGCTGCTAAATGGTCCAAACCTCAATATGCTCGGCACACGTGAGCCTGATCATTATGGTGCGCAAACTCTGGATGACATTGTAAATCATGCAACTGATATCGCAACGCAGGCTGGTTTAACACTTGGCCATCATCAAGATAATGCAGAAGTTGGGCTGATTGATCGTATTCATCAAGCACATAAAGACGGTGTTAAATATATTATTATCAACCCAGCAGCTTTCACACACACTTCGGTTGCACTGCGTGATGCAATGTTGGCAGTTGATATTCCATTCACTGAAATTCACTTGTCTAATGTATACAAGCGCGAGGAGTTTCGTTCTAAATCATATTTTTCAGACATTGCACAAGGGGTGATTTCTGGCTTTGGTGCACAAGGCTATGAATTCGCAATGAATGCAGCAATTAAACACATTCAAAAAACATAAATAAAGGGGAATAAAATGGACATTCGTAAAGTAAAAAAACTAATGGAACTGTTAGAGCAGTCTGGCATGGCAGAGATTGAAATTCATGAGGGTGAAGAATCGGTTCGCATTTCTCGTTATGGTGATGCGCCTGTCGCAGCTGCACCGGTAGCAATGGCAGCACCTGTCGCAGCACCGGCTGTAGCAGCTGCACCGGTAGAAGCCGCCGCTGAAGGCGCGGCACCAGTTGTTGATGGTCACCCAATTACTTCGCCAATGGTCGGCACTTATTATGGTGCAGCGTCGCCAACGTCTGAAGCCTTTGTTAAGATCGGCCAACATGTCAACCAAGGTGATACGATCTGTATTGTTGAGGCGATGAAAATCATGAACCAGATTGAGGCTGATCAGTCAGGTACAGTGACTGAAATTCCGTGCAATGATGGCGATGCAGTTGAATTTGGTCAAACTCTGATTGTAATCCAATGAGCTCGATGAATAAAATTCAGAAAGTTTTAATCGCCAACCGTGGTGAAATCGCCTTGCGTATTTTGCGCGCTTGTAAAGAGCTGGGTATTAAAACTGTGGCTGTTTATTCAACAGCAGATAAGTGCTTAAAACATGTGCGCCTGGCGGATGAGTCTGTGTGTATTGGCCCTCCCTCATCAACCGATAGTTACCTTAACATTCCAGCACTGATTAGTGCGGCTGAAGTGACGCATGCAGATGCAATTCATCCGGGTTATGGCTTCCTATCTGAAAGTGCAGACTTCGCACAACGTGTTGAAGAAAGTGGCTTTATTTTTATTGGTCCTAGGGCTGAAAATATTCGCATCATGGGCGACAAAGTAGCTGCCATTGAAGCCATGCAAAAATCTAGTGTGCCTTGCGTACCAGGATCAGACGGTGGTTTAGGCACTAACGATATTGAAAACATGGAGATCGCAAGGAGTATTGGCCTGCCAATTATTATTAAAGCTTCTGGCGGTGGTGGCGGTCGCGGCATGCAAGTGGTAGAGAAGGAAGAAAATTTACTCAGCTCAATTGAGCTTGCCAAGTCTGAAGGCTTAAGTTTTTTTGGCAATGCAGAAGTCTATATGGAAAAATTTCTAACCACACCTCGACATGTTGAAATTCAAGTGTTGGCAGACGAGCATGGCAATGCAGTTCACCTAGGTGAGCGTGATTGCTCTATGCAACGCCGTCACCAAAAAGTAGTGGAAGAAGCGCCAGCACCAGGTATTACACCCGAATTACGTAACAAGATTGGTACAGTTTGTGCCGACGCGTGTAAGGCGATTAATTATCGAGGCGCGGGTACGTTTGAATTTTTATTTGAAAATGATGAGTTTTACTTTATTGAAATGAACACCCGTGTTCAAGTAGAGCACCCGGTTACTGAGATGATTACCGGCATTGATATCGTGCGCGAACAAATTATGATTGCTGATGGACAAAAGCTGTCTTTTACGCAGGACGATGTAGAAATTAAAGGTCATTCAGTTGAATGTCGTATCAATGCAGAAGATCCAAATAACTTCATGCCGTCGCCTGGAACAATTACCCAGTACCACGTGGCTGGTGGTTTAGGTGTGCGCGTTGACTCACATGTTTACAACGGCTATATGGTTCCACCGCACTATGATTCAATGATTGGAAAGTTGATTACTTTTGCCGATACGCGACTTGGTGCCATCATCAAAATGCAAAACGCACTCGATGAAATGGTGATTGACGGCATCAAAACCAACATTCCATTACAAGCACGTATTATGGAAGATGAAACTTTCCGCGAAGGCGGCATGAATATTCATTACCTTGAAAAAATGCTTGGAGAATCTCACTAATGATTAAAGCGGGCATCATCGGTGGCACTGGCTATACCGGCGTTGAGCTGTTGCGCCTGTTGCACAACCACGCACAGGTGGAGGTGATTGCCATTAGTTCTCGTTCAGAAGCTGGGCAACTGGTTGGTGATTTTTTCCCGTCTTTAGCGGGGCAAACAGATTTGGCTTTTACCGCGCCCGGTGATGCAATCTTAGATGAATGCGATGTGATTTTCTTTGCAACGCCACACGGTGTTGCGATGGAAACCGCTGGTACTTTTATTGATAAAGGTATTAAAGTAATTGATCTAGGTCCAGACTTCCGTTTGCGCGATAAAGACGAATATGCACAATGGTATGGTTTGGAAAATTTCCAAGATGACCTACTAGCATCCTCAGTGTACGGGCTTTCTGAAATCAATCGTGATCAAATTAAAAACGCACAATTAATTGGCAATCCAGGCTGTTTCCCAACCACTGTCTTGTTAGCGCTTAAGCCGTTGATTGAAAACAAACTGATTGATTTATCAAGCATTATTGTCGACTCTAAAACAGGTGTCAGTGGTGCGGGTCGTGGTGCAAACCAAGCAATGCTATTGTGTGAAGCCAGTGAGTCTGTTAAAGCTTATGGCGTAAGTGGCCATCGTCATTACCCAGAAATAAAACAAGAATTAAGTTTATTGGCGGGTGGCGAGCCGATTGGTTTAACTTTCATTCCGCACTTAGTGCCAATGATTCGTGGCATGGAATCCACAATTTATGTGGACTTATTAGATACTAACACTGATGTACAATCAATACTTGAGGCTGCTTATAAAGACGAGCATTTTGTAACCGTTCTTGGCGCAGGTATTGCAGCTGAAACGCGCAGTGTTAAATCAAGCAACTTTTGCCAAATTGCCGCACAAAAATCGGTTGGCGGTAAGTTAGTAATAACGTCCGTGATTGACAACCTTATCAAAGGCGCAGCAGGACAAGCAATACAAAACATGAACATCATGTTTGACATGGATGAAGGGCTAGGCCTAGAACAAATCGGCTTACTGCCTTAAAGGAGATAACTATGGACACAGCACAAGCTTTAGAAGAAGCTGATATTATTTTTAGCGATTCTGCTGCTAAAAAAGTAGCTGACTTAATTGTTGAAGAGAAAAACGAAGACCTAAAGCTACGCGTCTACATTACGGGCGGTGGTTGTTCTGGTTTTTCTTATGGCTTTACCTTTGATGAAAAATACAAAGAGGGTGACAGTTCTGTTGATAACAACGGCGTACGCCTTGTTGTTGACCCAATGAGCTACCAATATTTAATTGGTGCCACTGTTGATTACCTTGAAGACTTACAAGGTTCACGCTTTATTATCCACAATCCAAATGCCAAAACCACTTGTGGTTGTGGCTCATCGTTCTCAGTATGATTGAATATATCCCTGGTTTAGCCGGCGTTCCGGCAACAGAATCTTCCATTTCTTCAATTGATGGCAAAAACGGCATTTTGGCTTATCGAGGTTACTCGATTGAAGATTTGGTTAAAAATGCCTCTTTCGAAGAAGCCTCTATGTTGTTGTTACATGGTGAGCTACCAAATCAGCAAGAAACTGAGGAGTTCAGATGCTTGCTACAAAGTCATTATCGCGTAAAGTCTAATATTCGTACGATGATGTGGTCACTGCCGCCAACGGGTCATCCAATGAACGTATTGCAGATGGCGATCGCATCTATGGCAACTTTTTATCCAGAAGCCAAGGCGGCAACACCAGATTCTGCCGTTACCCAAAACGCACTGATTCACATTCTTTCTACAACAGCAACACTGGTTTCTATGTGGGAAAACATTCGCAATGGTTATGATCCAGTGCCACCGGATCCGTCAATGGGTTATGCACAGAACTTTTTACACATGCTTTGTGGCAAAGAACCAAGTGATGATATTGTAAAACTATTCGACGCTTGCTTGATTTTGCATGCCGAACACACCATTAACGCTTCAACTTTCTCAGCCATGGTAACCGCCTCCACACTTACTAACCCATTTGCCGCAATGTCGGCAGCTGTTGGTACTTTGGCTGGCCCATTACATGGTGGTGCGAACGAAGATGTACTCAACATGCTAGACGAGATTGGCGAGGCCAAGAATGC
>JABGOT010000149.1 GCA_018648985.1 Candidatus Ruthturnera sp. | reverse complement strand
AGGTTTGCATTACTTCGTCTAAATTTTCTAATATTTGAGGAGGTGCTTGTTGTCTATCTTGGATAGGTGCAACAACAATAGGGATTGTTTCTATGGTTTGTTCAATCTCAGGCTCGCTAATCACAATCATTGTTGACTGAGGTTTTTTTGGATTTTGTTTGTTATCAAAATACCAATAAGCAGCTACACCCGCCAGCAACAAAAATAAAACCCATAATTTGGATTTATTATTACTTTTTTTTTCTTTGGGGTAGTAGTCAATTCCATCTATCATTATTGTGTACGCTTGGTTTTATCTACCACCTGCCCCGCCAACTGACCACAAGCCGCATCTACATCTTCACCACGGGTTTTTCGAGTCATTGTGCGGATACCGTTCTTAAATAAAACATCCTGAAAGGCTTCAATTGTAGCTGTTTTTGAAGTTTTATACTGACTTTCTGAAAAAGGGTTAAAGGGGATTAAATTAACCTTAGCAGAAACACCTTTTAATAATTTTGCCAATTGCTTAGCTTGACGAATACTGTCATTCACCCCTTCTAACATGACATATTCAAACAAAATATGTCGTTCTTGAGTGCCGGCAGTCAAGTAGTTTTGACAAGCGGCCATTAGCTCATCAATCGGGTATTTTTGGTTAATAGGTACTAATTCGTCGCGTAACGCATCATCGGGTGCGTGCAGGGAAATAGCCAAGCTCACAGGCGTTGTGTCTGCCATGCGTAACAAGGCAGGCACAACACCTGAAGTTGAAATGGTTACTTTACGTCGTGACAATCCAAAAGCCCAATCATCCAAAAGCAAATCACAGGCATCGTAAACTGCTTTTTCATTTAACAAGGGCTCGCCCATACCCATAAATACAACGTTGGAAATACGCTTGCCTTTGTCGCTTAAGTATTGCTGGGCAATCATCACTTGGCCAATAATTTCAGCGGTTGATAAATTTCGATTAAAACCTTGTGCGCCGGTTGAGCAAAAAGTACAAGCCAAAGAACAGCCTACTTGTGACGAAATACAAAGCGTGCCTCGATCTTTTTCAGGGATATAAACCGTTTCAATGTGATTATTTTGACCCAAATCAATCACCCACTTAACCACACCATCTAATGAAAAATTTTGTTTAGCAACCGCAGGTAACTCTAAAGTCGCCACTTGACTTAACCCTTCTCTAAGGCCTTTACTCAAATTTAACATCTGACTAAAGTCTAGCTGATTTTTGTGATAAACCCATTGCATAAATTGCTTGGTTCGATAAGGTTTTTCACCTAATTCAGCAAAGAAATTATTCAAAGATTCTTGAGTAAGATTAAATAGATTAATGGTGTCTTTCATAAGCAAAAATAGCACAGACAAAGCCGTGCTATCAACATAATATTGTTATAAAACAAAGAATATATTTTAACTTAATTTTAGTTTTGTTTCGCACATAAAAAAAGCACCCGAAGGTGCTTTTAAAATAAACGGCTAATTAATTAACCATTTACAGCGTCTTTAAGCGCCTTACCTGCTTTAAAAGCTGCCACTTTAGAAGCTTTAATCTGAATAGCTGCACCCGTTTGTGGGTTACGACCTGTGCGTGCTGCACGATCTCTAACAACAAAAGAGCCAAAGCCAGTTAGTTGTACGCCATCACCACTAGCCATAGCGCCAGTAATTGCATCTGTTGTTGCGTTTAATGCACGACCTGCGTCTGCTTTAGAAAGGTTTGCTGCTGATGCGATTGCATCGATTAATTCTGATTTGTTCATTTTCTCTCCTCGAAAAATTTATAAAAAAATACTAAATGCTAAAGGCTCACTCTACACAAGGAGGTGTCAATGAAAAACTAACGATCATTTGTTGCTAACCTCCAACATTTAGCTCAGTCAATTATAAGGAAATATTTGAGCAATATCAACAAATTGCAAAAAAAAAGACTGGCTTTATTTATTGTTTTCTTTTAAGGCTCTTTGTTTGTCTCTTTGCCAGTCTTTTGCTTTTATATCTTGGCGCTTGTCGTGGGCTTTTTTTCCTTTAGCTACACCGATTTCAAGCTTAACTCTGCCTCTTACCCAATATAATTTAAGCGGTACAACGGTTGCGCCTTTTTGGTTTACTTTGTCTTTAATTCGATTAATTTCTAAACGATTTAACAGTAATTTACGCGTACGTGTTGGATCAGGGTTGACATGGGTGGATGCATTCTTCATTGGGGTGATATGCGCACCGAACAAAAATAGCTCATTATTTTTTAAAATAACGTAGCTTTCTTTGATGTGTACTTTGTTGTCACGCAGGCTTTTAACCTCCCATCCTTCTAAAGAGAGCCCTGCTTCGAGGCTTTGTTCGATAAAATAGTCGTGTCGTGCTTTTTTATTAACGACGATCGTATTTGAACTTGATTTAGATTTTTTGGATTTCTTAGCCATAATAGTTATTAACTGATATTACCCATGCATCATATTTCTAAAAGTGCAATCGTACCTTACTCTTGCGAACAAATGTATCAACTGGTTAATCAAGTTGATCACTATCCTGAGTTTCTTAATTGGTGCTCATCTGCTTCCATTTTAAATCAAACTGATGATGAGATTACCGCTTCGGTTAGTATTAAAAAAAGCGCTTTTAATCAAACCTTTACCACGATTAACACGCTAACGATCAATCAGCGTATTGATATGCAACTCAAAGACGGGCCTTTTAACCACTTAAGTGGTGCTTGGGTATTTACCGCATTAAGCGACAATGCTTGCAAGGTTGAGCTTAAATTGGAATTCAACTTTTCTTCTAAAATTGTTGATATGGCTATTTCCCCTATTTTTACTTCAATTGCTAACTCTCAATTAGATGCCTTTATTTCTAGAGCCAAGGCTGTTTATTAATGGGTAATTCTAATGCTCTACGCTTTTAACAAGCCTTTTGGTGTATTGTGCCAATTTAGTGGCGAGGGAGATACGCTAGCCAACTATATTGATATTAAAAATATTTACCCTGCTGGTCGATTAGATAAAGATTCTGAAGGACTACTACTGCTAACAGACGATGGCAAATTACAACACAAGATCTCCCATCCAAAATTTGACAAAGAGAAAACTTATATTGTTCAAGTGGATGGTCAAATAACCACAGAAGCCATCAGTCAACTGCGTGATGGTGTGACACTTAAAGACGGCCTAACCAAACCAGCTAAAGCCAAAATTATCGATAGCCCTAACTGGGTTTGGGATAGAAACCCGCCAATACGAATAAGAAAAGACATTCCCACTTCTTGGATTGAGTTAAAAATTACCGAAGGTAAAAACAGGCAAGTTCGACGCATGACGGCGCAAGTTGGCTTTCCCACACTTAGGTTGATTCGCACCCAAATTGGCGATTGGAAGCTTAATAATATTAACATCGGGCAACATGAACGCCTTTGAATTAGCGCTCAAAGCCTTAAAACAAAATAACGTTAATAACAAAATCAAACTTGTTGATCAGCTTCACTCGTTAAAAGAACAAACAAAACTTAACTATCAAGCCGAGTACCCTATTCGTTCTGTTAAGGCGCCAGGAAGGCCAAAAAAGCCTAACTTAGTCAGGTTTCAAAACATTCCTAAAAGAGACAAGTCTGATCTTGGCTTTATTAAAACCATTCATGCAATTTGCCATATTGAATTTAACGCCATTAATTTAGCGCTGGATGCGCTCTATCGGTTTCGAGATATGCCTGACACTTTCTACCAAGACTGGATTCAAGTGGCTTTTGAAGAATCACAACATTTTCAACTACTAAATAACTATCTGGCTGAATTGGGTTATCACTACGGTGACTTTGATGCGCATAACGGCCTGTGGAAAATGACCCATGAAACTGATTACGACGTACTTGCTAGAATGGCGTTGGTACCTCGCGTACTAGAAGCTAGAGGGTTAGATGCCACACCCAAGATTCAAGCGCGTTTTAAAAAATCAAAGTTTGTAAAAATGGTGGACATTTTGCAGGTGATTTTTAACGATGAAATTGGCCATGTAAAAATCGGCAATACTTGGTTTCACAAGCTTTGCCAACAAAGAAATCTAGACCCAATACAAACCTTTGATCAATTAGTACAAAAACACATTGGTGAGTCGCTACGTGGCCCGTTTAACATTGAAGCAAGAAAACTGGCTGATTTCTCTGATCAAGAACTGGATTACTTACAAGCAAAATAACCTACTTCTTATTTATGTTGTTACTTGAGCTCACTTAGCCAAGTATCAATAGTCTCTACCAATGCTTGTGCTTTATCTTCATCTTTGTAATAATGATCTGCCCCTTTGATGATTTTTTGGGTGGATTTTTGATTACCAGAAAGACTCATCAGCCACTCTCTTTCTTCTGCTGAACGCCTCACACCAGGGAAGTCTTTTTCACCATAGACATCCAACACTGGTTTAAGCATGACATCAAGTGGCATGCGTTTAATGACTTTTTGCTTATAATCAGTTGCACTCATACCGATACCGACATAAGCACTAATCTTATCGTCTCCATATTTATCAAAATAACTCATCGACATATGAGCGCCACAACCATGACTGACTAAGACAATGTTATCAATACCACGTTGCTTATAAAAATCAATAGCGGCGTCGATACGCTCGTGCGCATAAGGAAAAATTGGCACATAGTCATAATAGGTTGCATCTTTATCTAAGACTGGCATTTGTACTGAAATTGTGTGCCAGCCTTTTTCTGCCAAACCTACTCTAAGTGGCTTGATGGTGCTATTCCAGTTAGCATGGTAACCACGAGAATGTAGAATAATAACACCACCCTTAGGGGTGTCAGCATCTGGCTCCATATAAATACTAAACACCTCTTTATTATCAGAAATCGGCAAATATTCAATATCGCCGTCCATTACCGCATCTTCGATCTCACTAATCATGCGCTCTTCTCTAGCGTAGTCTGGTTTATCATTGGTGAATTGATTAAAGGTTCTTTGTAAGGCAGAAGGATCAAAGTCACCAACTTTTGACAAACTTGGAAATTTAGGAAAATCACTTAGACTAAATAAAGCAAAGCCTGATTGTGGTAGTAATAAAGTTAAGGTTAATAATATTTTATTCAACATGTTGTTCTCTCAATTTATCCAGCGCCATTTTAGCGTCAGGATGGTTATTATTGCTTGCTCGGTTAAACCAATAGTAAGCTTGTTTAATGTCGTTTTGATCTAAAAATAAAGAAGCCAAATTAAATTGCGCGTATTCATCTTCTTGTTTAGCGGCCATTAACCACCAATCATACGCCTTTTGTGTATCCTTCTCAACACCTGTGCCTTCGTAATAAAGCATGGCTAGCTCACTTTGTGCGTAAGGTAAGCCTTGTTTAGCAGCTTTTTCAAACCAAAAAAACGCTGTTTTTTCATCCTTAGGTGCGCCAAGTGCATGTAAATAACTTAAGCCAATATTATTTTGAGCAGCTGCATGCCCCGCGTCTGCAGACTTTGACATCCATTTAAAGGCGTCAGTATTACGCCCACGCTGGGAGTAATCATAGCCAATCTTATACCAAGTATTGGCCCGATCATCGGCAACAACGCCTAAATTTAAGGCGAAAAAAAGGGACGCTATTAACGCCCCCTTCTTCAAACTAATGATCAACAATTATTTAACTGTTAAGCCCAACAATTTCCAATCATTCATACCACCGCGGTAGTATTTGATCTTGCTTTGTGGGTAACCCATCGTCAACAATGCTCTAATTGAAGCTGGAGACTGACCACACCATGCGCCATTACAGAACAAGTATAAAGTCTTAGCGTTGTCATAATTTAATACGCCGTCCATATCTTTAACACCAAACGTGTCTGTTAAGATATCTACAACTGCCATAGGGTCTTTGGCTAACGCCTTAGAATTAAGCTTTGTAAATGGAACGTTTACTGAGTGTGGGATTGTGCCTTTCTTAACCCAACCTGGTGTACGCGCATCAACAACCAATACTGAAGTATCGCCGTTAGCTACATCACGTGCAGCGTGGATTACGTCTAATTCAGTCACTGTCTCAACTGCAGCAGGTGCAAATGGTTCAGTAGGCTGAATACAGAATGGCGGACAAGGACGTGAAGTCTTTGCAAATGCCGGATCAACTAAGTTGCCGTTATCTGCATTACGAGAAATACCCGCAACGTCCAACACACCTTTAACGATACCAACTGGTTTTCCAGCCTTCTTTACTGCAGAAGAACCGTTATTCCAGTTATGGTCCGCACCTAAATAGTCGGCTTGAGCACCCAGTGTAAATACTGAGGCAATAGCAACTACTAATAATTTAGTTTTCATAATAATCTCCTATAAATTAAAAAGGCGCTTAACCAGTAAGCACCTTTTTAAATCAATTATTTAGTTGTTAAACCTAAAGATTTCCAAGCGTTCATACCACCACGGTAGTACTTAATCTTGTTTTCAGGGTAACCCATCGTCAACAATGCTCTAATTGAAGCTGGAGACTGACCACACCATGAACCATTACAGAACAAGTATAAAGTCTTAGCACCGTCGTAATCTAATACGCCGTCCATATCTTTAACACCAAACGTGCCTGTTAGAATATCTACTACAGCCATAGGGTCTTTGGCTAATGCCTTAGAATTAAGCTTTGTAAATGGAACGTTTACTGCGTGTGGGATTGTACCTTTCTTAACCCAACCTGGTGTACGTGCATCAACCACTAATACCGAAGTGTCGCCATTTGCAGCATCACGTGCA
>JABGOT010000115.1:6676-6984 GCA_018648985.1 Candidatus Ruthturnera sp. | reverse complement strand
ATTACTTTGACGATATCATCACTTCGCATGATTATGGTGTTGCTAAAGAAGACCAAGGATTTTGGCACAAATTAGACGAATCTATTAATTTAGATAAAGCAAAAAGTGTGTTCTTTGATGATTCGGCGCACGTGCTTAAATCAGCCAAAAAATTTGGCATTGGCACTGTTGTTGCTATTAGCAAACCCAGCTCTAAAATTAAGACCAAGACCATTGAAGGGTTTATCAATATTGAAACCTTTGAACAGGCAATACCAGTAAAACCCCATTAACAAAAAACCCGCCTAAAGGCGGGTTTTTTAATCAGT
>JABGOT010000115.1:0-6608 GCA_018648985.1 Candidatus Ruthturnera sp. | reverse complement strand
ACCTTTTTCAAATTTCAATTTACCCATTGTTACTGCCATGCCCATTGAAGCCATACCTAATGGTTTGTCTAACCATTTCATCCAGTTTTTCTTATCTGCACGCATATCCCAGTCAATGTTTTCGCCGTTGAAATCACCTGCACGAACACATTCGCCGTTTTCAACCACGAAAATACCCGTTGGTGTGCCATCACCTTTAAAACCACAAGCGATGGTTGATGAAAAGTTAATTTCTGCTAATTTACCACGTACTTCGTCTGAACCGTTCCAAGCTTCTTTTAATTGGTTCATCCACTCATCTGAAAATAATGTTGCCATGTTAATCTCCTATTTATTTAATTCTTTTTTTTAAACTTTTATTCGCTAAACGAACGGGCATATTATGCCAATTAAAATCGGCAATATTGCACTGTTTTATGAATAAAATACCGGCTATTTTTGTTGGTACTATAAACGCCTGTTTTAGCAAGAAAAATTAAAGTTTTAAGTATAATTACAGTCTTTACTTTCTAATCAAATCTACCGTGCCGAAACTTTGTATACTGTCTGACTCTCATGGTTTTATTCACCCTGAAGTTGTTAAGATTGCCAGCCAATGTGATATTGCTATTCATGCGGGCGATATTATTAATGAGAGCACGCTAAGCCAATTAAAGCCTAAGCAAAAACTCATTGCTATTCAAGGCAATAATGACGATCACATCAGCTCACTTAATAAGATTGAATTTCTTGAATTTCCAAGCGGGAAAATTGCCATTGAACATGGGCATTTGCATGGACACCAAAAACCATCGCACGAATCATTAAGATCGGCTTATCCAGATGCTAAAGTGATTATCTATGGGCACACGCACAAACAAGTGATTGACAAAGAATCAACACCTTGGGTGATTAACCCGGGTGCGTCAGGTGAGATCCGCAATCATGGCGGATCAAAGTGTTTTACAATGGATATTTATGACGACAAAGAGTGGTTAATCACGCCTTATGTCTTTGGAGAAACGCCTTAACCTTTGCTAAAGAATTAAGCTTTTATTTTTTAGGAATATAGTCACCAAACATAGCAACCACTTTAGTTACTTCATTTTTTGATCCTAATATAACGGGTACACGATCATGAATGTCTTTTGGTTGTACGTCCATAATACACATACGGCCCGTAGAAGAAAGGCCGCCAGCTTGCTCAACAATCATCGACATTGGGTTGCCCTCATACATTAGGCGAAGCTTGCCGGCTTTTGATGGATCGCGACTGTCATAAGGGTACATAAAAATACCACCACGGATAAGAATACGGTGAACCTCTGCAACCATAGAGGCAACCCAGCGCATGTTATAACGTTTGCCCAAAGGACCTTCTTCACCTTGTAGGCAGTCATCAATATATTGTTGCATCTCTGGCTCCCAGAAACGCTGGTTTGACATGTTGATTGCAAATTCAGCCGTATCTTCGGTAACTTTTAATTGCTCTTTGGTTAATACAAACTCGCCGATATTGGTGTCTAGTGTAAATAAGTTAACACCTTTGCCTGTGGTCATAACAAGTAGCGTGGAAGGGCCATACAAAACATAACCAGCCGCTACTTGCTTGTTACCAGGCTGTAAGAAAACTTCTTGGTCATCGCCAGTGCGATTATCGTCAGGCGCTTCTAGAATAGAGAAAATTGTACCCACAGAAAGGTTAACGTCAATATTTGAAGATCCATCTAACGGATCAAAGGTAACTAAGTACTTACCATCAGCATGGCCAGCGATTGTGTAGTCTTCTTCTTCAGAGCCTACGCCTTTAACGTAAGGATTGGAGCAAAGAATATCTTTTAAAAGATCGTTAGAAATAACGTCCAACATTTTTTGGGTTTCGCCCTGAATATTTTCATCTTCAGTTGCGCCTAAAATACCGGCTAGCTCACCTTGGCCTAATTTATAGGCGATATCTTTACACGCCACCATTGTGTCTTTAATAACAAGCTCTAGTTCAGCTGACACACCGTCATTGGATAATACTTGATCTAATCTTTTCATCGAGAGTTCCACCTTTTTAAACGAAATAATACTTCTGATTTTAGCATACCCCTAATGAGATATATTTTGATATCACTATAAAACAATGTGATGAAAAACGGCTATAGGTATAATTTTTTGATTCTTATTTAATTAAAGGTATGACGATGAAGAACGCTTTCTATGCTCAATCTGGCGGTGTAACTGCTGTGATTAACGCTTCTGCTTGTGGTGTAATTGAAACTGCACGCAAAAATTCAGACAAAATTGGTACGGTTTATGCTGGTCAAAACGGCATTATTGGTGCACTAACTGAAAACTTAATTGACACCTCTAAAGAATCAACAGCTGATGTTGCTGCACTAAAGCACACACCATCTGGTGGTTTTGGCTCTTGTCGTTACAAGATGAAGTCTTTAGAAGCAAACAAAGCAGAATACGAAAGATTAATCGAAGTGTTTAAAGCGCATGACATTGGTTACTTCTTTTACAACGGTGGTGGCGACTCAGCTGACACTTGTTTAAAAGTTTCACAATTGTCTGAATCTATGGGCTACCCAATCCAGGCTATTCACGTACCAAAAACGGTTGATAACGACTTACCAGTAACAGACAACTGCCCAGGTTTTGGCTCAGTAGCTAAATACATTGCAGTATCTACAATGGAAGCTAGTTTCGATGTAGCCTCAATGGCAGCAACTTCTACTAAGATTTTTGTACTTGAAGTAATGGGTCGTCATGCTGGCTGGATTGCAGCAGCTGGTGGTTTGGTTGATGATTCAATTCCAGTGGTTATTTTATTCCCTGAAGTTAAATTTGACGAAAAGAAATTCTTAGCTAAAGTTGACAAGAACGTTAAAGAGTTTGGCTACTGTACGATTGTTGTTTCTGAAGGTACACAATGGCCAGACGGTCGTTTCCTAGCAGAGCAAGGTACTCGCGATGACTTTGGTCATGCGCAACTCGGTGGTGCAGCGCCAGTTGTAGCTCAACTAATTAAAGATGCCTTAGGTCATAAATTCCACTGGGCAGTTGCAGATTACTTACAGCGTTCGGCGCGTCACTTAGCATCAGAGTCTGATGTTGAGCAAGCTTACGCCTTAGGTGAAGCAGCAGTCAACATGGCACTAGAGGGTAAAAACTCAGTGATGCCAGCAATTATTCGCACATCAAACAACCCATACACTTGGGAAATTGGCTCTGGTGAATTAAAAGACATTGCTAACGTTGAGAAGATGATGCCAATGGAATATATTTCTGATGATGGCTTTGGTATTACTGATGCATGTCGTGAGTATTTACAGCCTCTAATCGAAGGCGAAAACTACCCTCCATACAAAAATGGCTTGCCAGACTACGTGGTCATGAAAAAAGAAATGGTAGAAAAGAAATTACCATCTTTTGAAGTATAAGGAAATTAGCAGATGAACGTTATTTTATTAGGCCCTCCGGGCGCAGGCAAAGGTACTCAAGCAACCAACATTTGCGAGAAGTATTCTATTCCACAAATCTCAACAGGTGACATGCTGCGCGCCGCTGTTAAAGCAGGCACGCCATTAGGTGTTGAAGCTAAAAAAGTAATGGACGCTGGTGGCTTGGTATCTGACGATATTATTATTGGCTTGGTCAAGGAAAGAATTCAAGAAGATGATTGTGCAAACGGCTTCTTATTTGATGGTTTCCCACGCACCATTGCTCAAGCAGATGCGCTAAAAACTGACGGTGTTAAAGTTGATTACGTTGTTGAAATTCAAGTGCCTGATGAAGATATCATTGCCCGTATGTCGGGTCGTCGTGCTCACTTAGCCTCAGGTCGCACTTATCACGTTGTGTACAATCCACCGAAAGTGGAAGGTATTGACGATATTACTGGCGAAGAGCTAGTACAGCGTGCTGATGACAACGAAGATACTGTTCGCTCTCGTTTGGATGTTTATCATGAGCAAACTCAACCTTTGGTTGATTATTACCAATCATGGATGGTTGAAGACGATAATGCACCTAAGTACGGCGCTGCAAATGGTGTCGGATCATTAGATGATGTAAGAGATCGTGTTTATACAAATCTAGGCTAAGGCTTAACTTGCAAAAACAAAAATGGGGGCTTATGTCATAATATGACATAAGCCTTTTTTTTAAATTTTTATAATAGAGAAAAATATGAGTACAATTGGCCCAAGAGAAATTAACGTTCCGTTTCGCCCTATCCCCTTAGATGTACCTGAAGGTATGAAGCCTAATGAGTTTTTCAATTCGCCAGAAAATCTAAAAGATCTGACTGAAAACAATGGGCTACTGATTAATGATGAAGATTTATTACTTTATCGAAAAGCCTTAGGTCATTCAAATGAATTCGATTGTTCAATTATTTACAACACCTCTCAAAATGTTTTGAACCCATTGGGTCGAGCAGTGCGTCGAACACAGCTACCTAAAAGCGTTAGAAAAGTTTGGAATAGAATGAACCAAATTATTATTGCCTTTATGCTGGAAGAATACCCAGATCCGGATAAACACTTAATTCTTGCAGGTGAGGCATCGCTCGATGCAACTTGGCCGATTACTTCTGCAGGTGTGCCAAGTATTCGTATGTTGCACAATCACTTTATTGTATTCGATAAGCAAGCATTAAAAGATGCGCCAGTTACCGATACCAATAACCCTAACTTGACTGATGGCGGGCAGCATTCCTTATTTGCTGCTTATATGCAAGACGTGTATGTCGAATTTTTGTCCTCATTAGATTTAAAGATACTCAAGCCCGTTGAAAGTGATGCCTCTAGCCTCGCGCTAACAGGTTACCCACAAGGCTTACCAAGCTGGGAAATACAAGGTGGTATTGACAGCTTAAAAAATATTGATTTTTGGAAAGAATACGACCTAGTGCTTAAAGGCTTTTTAGATTTCTACCGTACTTTTTTTACCCAAGTATCTAGCAGAAATTCAGGTGTACCAAATAATGCTTATTTCCCTAAAGAAATTGAAAAAACATTATTATTCAATAATTGTTTTTTATCAGCGGCTAAGAAAGTACGTGATAAGTGTATTGAAGATGCAAAATACGCTTCATCAATTCGCTGGCAGCCAGCATTCAAACAACTGATTTATCGCAATGATGAAGGCAGGCTAATTGTGGTTATCTCACAAAACTCTATTGGTAATGCAATCACTGAGCTTTTGGGTGTGGTGGTCAATCGAACACCGGATGCCAAAGCTTACGAACAAGCAGAACCGGCCTTAATTGAGAAGTTATTAAAACTAAGGTCAAGGCTAATTGAGGCCGATCTTGGACGTGGAATTGAGACCGAATATTGGGGGAATAACAAATACTATGATAATGCTTGACTTAGGTCAAATTTAACCAAATTATTATATTATTATCTTGTTCAGTAAAGGGGAATTAACTATAATTACCATTGGACAAATTTATTTATAAATAAAAAGGAGAAAGGAAAGAAAATGGATACACTAACTATGGCCATCGGGGCTTCGATTATTGCTGTTTTATACGGCTTATACACAATGAACTGGATTTACAAACAATCTCCAGGTAGTGACAAAATGAAAGAAATTTCAGATGCGATTGCAGAAGGTGCTAGCGCTTATCTAAACCGCCAATACACAACGATTGGTATCGTTGGTGTTATACTGTTGGTTGTCATTTCTCAAGCTCTAAGTTACCCAGTAGCGCTAGGTTTCTTAATCGGTGCGGTGCTTTCTGGCGCAACAGGCTACATTGGTATGAATGTATCAGTTAAGTCTAACTGTCGTACAGCAGAAGCCGCTAAGAATGGCGTAAATGCCGCCTTCCAGGTTGCTTTTAAAGGTGGTGCAGTAACTGGTATGTTGGTAGTTGGTCTGGCACTATTAGGTGTTTCTGGATTCTACATGGGCTTACTGGCTTATGATGTTGCAAAGCCTGATGCATTACATGCGTTAATCGGTTTGGCATTTGGTGGTTCATTAATTTCAATCTTCGCTCGTTTAGGTGGCGGTATCTTTACTAAGGGTGCTGACGTTGGTGCTGATATTGTTGGTAAAGTTGAAGCAGGCATCCCAGAAGATGATCCGCGTAACCCTGCAGTAATTGCTGATAACGTTGGTGACAATGTTGGTGACTGTGCAGGTATGGCGGCTGACTTGTTTGAGACTTACGCGGTAACTATTATTGCAACAATGATGCTTGCAGGTGTACTTGGCTTAGGTGACGATGCAATTCTTTACCCATTAGCTTTAGGTGCTGTTTCTATTATTGCTTCAATTATTGGTACTTTCTTTGTAAAAGTATCTGATGGTGGTTCAATCATGGGTGCACTTTATAAGGGCTTAATCGTATCTGCAGTTTTAGCAGCGGGTGCCTTCTACTACGTTACAATCGATATGAACATGGATATGAACTTGTTCTATGCATCATTAATCGGTTTAGCGTTAACTGCTGTCATGGTAGTTGTAACTGAATATTACACTTCAACTGAGAGCGCACCTGTACAACATGTTGCTGAAGCTTCTAAAACAGGTGATGGTACTAACGTTATTGCTGGTATCGGTTTAAGCATGAAATCAACAGCATTACCTGTATTAGCCGTTTGTGCTAGTATTTGGGGTGC
>JABGOT010000045.1:1996-7024 GCA_018648985.1 Candidatus Ruthturnera sp. | reverse complement strand
ACTAGCATCAACAACATAACTGGAAAGATAATCTTTTCTGATTGAGAAACTTCGCGCAATTGCACCATCTCAATTTGACGCTCTTTTTCGTTTGTTAGCGCACGCATAATCGGTGGCTGAATCAGTGGCACTAACGCCATATAAGAATACGAAGCGACTGCAATCGCGCCGAGTAAATCAGGTGCAAGTTTTGATGCTACGTAAATACTGGTTGGGCCATCGGCACCACCGATAATACCAATCGCAGCAGCATCAGTTAAACTGAAATCAAAAACACCAATAGCCGTTAGACCGATTGCACCTAGTAAGGTCGCAAAAATACCAAACTGTGCAGCAGCACCGAGTAGCAGTGTTTTAGGGTTGGCCAATAATGGGCCAAAATCAGTCAGCGCACCCACACCCATAAAGATAATTAATGGAAATGCACCAGACTCAATACCGACCACATAAAACACATGCAAAATACCACTGCCTTCAGCAATACCAGCACCTGGGATATTAGCCAAAATCGCACCAAAACCAATCGGTAGTAACAACAATGGCTCAAAGTTTTTAACAATGGCCAAGTATAAAAGCAACATACCCACCAACAGCATAAGGCCTTGCCCCCACACCATTTGGTTTAAGCCAGTATTACTCCAAAGTAAATTTAATTGTTCCATGCTAAATTATGCGAGTGTTAATAAAGTTTGCCCTACCGTTACTGAATCACCTTCTTTAACGCTGATATCTGTAACCACACCACCTCGAGCCGCTCTAATTTCTGTTTCCATTTTCATGGCTTCTAGAATAACCAAGACATCGCCCTCATTTACTTTTTGATTAAGCGACACCATGACTTTCCAAATATTACCAGAAAGTGGCGCGCCAATTGGCTCTCCGCCAGTGGCTGGCGCATCGGCAACAATTTCTTTTTCAGCAGGCGCTGCTGGCGCTGTCGTATCAGACGATGCCTTCATTGAGGTCACATCACCACCAGCAGAAACCTCGACCGAGTAAGAAGTGCCTTTAAATGATACTGTGTAAGTGCCTTCTTCACTATCAGGTGCAGCACAAGTGTCTTTAACTTGAGGTATTGGCTCAAAGAAATCAGGGTTGTTACGATTTTCTAAAAACGAAACACCCACTTGTGGGAAAAGCGCATAAGTCAACAAATCGTCAATTTTATTGTCAGCCAAAGTAATATTTTTTTCAGACACAATGGTGTCAAATTCTTGCTCAAGAATATGCATCTCAGGTGCGATGTTGTCAGCTGGACGACAAGTAATAGGTTCGCTACCTTCTAACACCTTAGCTTGCAGCGCTTGATCAACAGGTGCTGGTGCTGCGCCATATTCACCTTTTAGAATACCGGCAGATTCTTTAGTAATAGTTTTATAACGCTCACCCGTTAATACATTGAGTACCGCCTGAGTACCAACAATTTGCGAGGTTGGGGTGACTAATGGGATATAGCCTAAATCTTTACGTACACGAGGAATCTCTTCCATGACTTCATCAATTTTGTCTGATGCGTTTTGCTCACGGAGTTGGTTCTCCATGTTAGTTAGCATGCCACCTGGTACTTGTGAAAGCAAGATGCGTGAATCTACACCTTTGAGTGAACCTTCAAATTGAGCGTACTTGCAACGAATAGGCCTAAAGTAAGCATCAATTTCTTCTAATTTTTCTAAATCTAGGCCGGTTTTTCTTGGGCTGTTTTCTAAAATAGAAACCACAGAATTGGTCGCAGAATGGCCATAAGTCATACTCATAGAGCCAATCGCTGTATCAACACGGTCAATGCCTGCTTCAACTGCCTTAACAATGCTAGCTGTCGACAACCCTGTGGTCGCATGAGCGTGCAATTGAATTGGGATATCAATCGCCGCTTTTAATTCCTTAACTAAATCATAAGCAACGTAAGGCTGTAATAAGCCTGCCATGTCTTTAATACAAAGCGAATGCGCACCCATATCTTCAATCTCTTTAGCCATGTCAATCCAAGTTTGCATATTATGCACCGGACTTACAGTGTAAGAAATCGTACCTTGTGCGTGCTGACCCAGCTTAATGGTTTGATCAGTGGCTGTTTTTAGGTTGCGCATGTCATTCATCGCATCAAAAATACGGAAAACATTCACGCCGTTTTCAACACAACGATCAACAAACTTGCGCACAACATCGTCACTATAGTGACGATAACCTAATAAGTTTTGCCCTCTAAGCAACATTTGCTGAGGTGTGTTTGGCATTACCGCTTTAATTTCACGGATTCTATCCCAAGGATCTTCACCCAAATAACGAATACAAGAATCAAAGGTTGCGCCGCCCCACGACTCCATTGACCAATAGCCAATTTTATCTAGCTTATCTGCAATTGGTAGCATGTCATCAATGCGCATACGCGTTGCGAACAATGACTGGTGCGCATCTCTAAAGACAAGCTCAGTAATTTCAACTTTACTGGCTGTTGCCTTGTCGGCCTTTCTGGTTATATTTTTTAAAAAATTTAACATTATGTCTACGCCCCTCTGTGCATCTTGATGGCTTGCTCAATGACAAACTTAGTTTCTTCGTCTAACTCGTCTTTTAAGCTTAAATTGCCATCATCATGGTTATCGTCATCTTGAGATGATTGTCGCTTGTTTATTTTTTGGATAATAAATGACATGGTTTTAGTCACAAACACTAACAAAGTTAAGAACAGAAATACAAAACCCATACCAAACAAGGTAAGGTTGAGTGCTTCTACAATAAGTTCTGTTTGTTGTTCCATATTCATTTTTTATCTATTAATTTGGTACCGATGGACGGGGTCGAACCGTCACTCCGTGAGGAACCGGATTTTGAATCCGGCGTGTCTACCAATTCCACCACATCGGCAATAAATGTTTTACTTATGTCTAAAAGTAATTCTACCTTTGGTAAGGTCGTAAGGTGTCATTTCAACGGTTACATTATCGCCGGGCAATATACGAATATAGTGCTTACGAATCTTTCCAGAAATATGCGCCAATACGCTATGGCCATTTTCTAACTCTACCGTAAAGGTAGTATTGGGTAGTTTTTCTTTAACCACACCTTCTAACTCAATATAATCGCTTTTTGACATTGTGTCTGTTTTCTCAACTTAAGTAAATGGGATTATTTTACCCGAATGTCCAGCCTTAGACAAAAAAAGGGAAAGGCTCTGGCATTATTCAAATAAGCTATAATTAGCCTATTTTTCGCCTACTTTAACTACCAATGAAAACAAGTTTTGAATTTTTTCCGCCAAGAACAGAAAAGGGCAAACAGGCTTTGGCACAGATTCGACAAGAATTAAGCGTGATCAGCCCTGAGTATTTCTCTGTGACTTTTGGTGCTGGCGGCACAACTCAAGACGCCACACTTGAAACCGTGCTAGATATTCAAGCAAACGATGGCATTCCAGCAGCACCACATTTGTCATGTATTGACTCTGAAAAATCCAAAATAATCGAGTTACTTGATCAGTACAAAGCTGCAGGCATTAACCGCATTGTTGCCCTACGTGGTGATATTCCATCAGGTGTGCGTGATATTGGTGATTTTCATTATGCCAATGAGTTGGTAGAATTCATCAAATCTCAATACAACGATCATTTTCATATTGAGGTAGCCGCTTATCCAGAGACGCACCCACAAGCCAAAAATGTCCAAACTGATCTTACGCACTTTGCTAATAAAGTAAAGGCTGGCGCAGACGCCGCTATCACTCAGTACTTTTATAATGCTGATGCTTATTTCAGATTTAAAGATGAAGCTGAAAATCTGGGTGTGAATATTCCAATCACACCCGGCATTATGCCAATCACCAATCACACACAGTTGGTCAGATTTTCCAACATGTGTGGTGCTGAAATTCCAAAATGGATTTTAGAAAGATTAAAGCTTTATGAAAATGATTTGGATTCGCTGAGCGCGTTCGGTACAGAGGTTGTGTCTAATTTATGCCAAACGCTTAAAGATCAAGGGGTGGATAGTTTTCATTTTTACTCAATGAATCGAACACAGCCTTCACTAGAGATCGCTAAAAATTTAGTTTAGACTTAATGCGACTGGGTTTCGACCCAGCCTTGTAGTTTGTGCAACGCCTCTTTATCTTGAGAGTGGCAACAAGCCTCAAGCACTTCTAAACGTCCGCCTAATTCTTCAAACACCATTTCATAATGTTGATTTTTAATTTCTTCTTTGTATAATTTGCTTTTTAAAACAGCGATTGCACCGATATAAGCCTTTTCATTTTCAGCATGTGCAGTGTCAACAGACCCTGATTTATACACAGCGTCATCTTTGATTTGTTGCATTTTTTGAATGCGCTTATCTTGCTCTGAATGTAGACTGGTATTTGGATAGGCCAACCTCAAACTATCAGTGGTGACGTAACCTTCATGAGTTTGTAATTTCCCACTGTTGATTTGACCTTGAATGTCAAAACGACTAATGCCTAACATTCTCGCCGCCTTGGATACGCTTAACTTAACCATCTCCTCTCCCAAAAAAAAACAAGCTATAGTTGACAAATTAACTATGTTTTATCATTTTGTCAAGTGTATTAGTATTTTATGAAATACTCTTAATAGCTTGAATAAGCCCTTCATCGTTAGTTTGTGGTGCAACTTCAATCTTATTAAAACCAACCGACTGCGCATAAGTTTTAATACGTTCGCTCAATACTGCTAGCGGATATTGCTTGATAGATTCAAGCGCATCAATGTCTATTTTTTCAACCATTGCTATCAAGGTTGATAGATTTTCCACACTGGTAATGGTGATCACACCTTGGTCACTTTGTAAAAATTGGGTTAATGAGGTTTTGTGAAAAGCCACAATCTTGCATTGAGTGCGCTCATATACTTCAATATATTCAACAATGTTATTCTTACCCAGACCCTCTCTTAAGGTCTCTCTACCGCCTTTACCCCGAAATATTAAGATATCTTTATCTGATAATTCACTCACCTCAGGCATTGCCAATAGCGACTCACTAGAAGCTTTGGTTTGTGGAAAGGCGTCCACCTTAAA
>JABGOT010000045.1:0-1896 GCA_018648985.1 Candidatus Ruthturnera sp. | reverse complement strand
CGGCTTAACCTGGTCAAACGGGCGTGTTAGCAAAATATTCAAAACCCTAATAACTCTGCAATAATACGAATTTTATTCAATGCTGCACTCTCTGCAAACTTACAAATTAATATAGTTTTGGTATTAATACTTGAAACTTCCTCAAGGTAAGCTCGCATCTGCTTTTCATTCCAAATTTCTGAAGAATACAAAACTGGATACTGATTAAAGCTTAAAGTTTGTGCGTTAACCTTAGACTCTTTTAAGCCAAGTTTTAGTGGTTTGACTGATTGAAAACAAAGTTGATAGTCTACTAATAAATCCATTACCGCTTTGCCTGGTGCTACATCTACTTCACAAAATAAGGTGAAATATTGCCGATAATCCGCCACAGAACTCAACAGTCTGCTTAGTTGTTTAACATCAAATAATTGCGATTGCTCGATTGATAACACCAACTCAAATTCTTCGTCAGTTTCTTCTATGTCTTCAAAAATTTGATCAAGATCTTCATCAGTGTCAATTGATAAAGACAGTGTTTTAAACATGGCGGAGTAATAGTCAAAACGCCAATCCGATGGCAAATCATCTGGATAAAAATCATCCTGCAGGTCTAAACCGCTACGACCAATTAAAAATTCTGTTTCACTCATCTGAAATGATATACCTTTATAATAACCAAAAAAAATAACAAAAAATCAATATGCCCGATATTCTACTACCAATTCTCGCCCTATTATCAGGTTTCGTACTTTTAATTTGGAGTGCTGATGAGTTCACTGAAAATGGCGCCAAAATTGCCAATATTTTTAAAGTATCGCCATTAATCATCGGACTTATTATCTTTGGATTTGGTACTTCCGCTCCAGAAATGTTAGTCTCTGGACTGGCGGCCATGGACGGCAATACCGGCTTAAGCATTGGCAATGCAATCGGTTCAAATATTTTTAATATCGCTTTAGTATTGGGCATTAGCGCCATCATTATGCCGATTGAAGTCAATGAAAACATTCTCAAGAAAGAATGGATATTCTTAATGGTCGCCACTCTTTGTGCGGGATTGCTGCTGCGAGATGGTCGCCTTGATCTGGTAGATGGTCTGATCTTATTGTCACTACTTGTTCTGTTTTTATCCTACACACTAAGAGAGGCAAAAAATAATAAGCATCACGAGTTTGACGATCTTGAACATATTGTAGACAAAAACCAAGCAGGTAAAACTTGGGTGTTGTTGCTGGTTAGTTTAATCGTGCTTATTTCTAGTGCAAAATTAGTGGTGTACGGCGGTGTTGAAATTGCCAAATTTTTCCAAGTATCTGACTTAATCATTGGCCTAACCGTTGTAGCGCTCGGCACTAGCTTGCCAGAGTTAGCCGTCTCTATTAGTAGTGTCCTTAAAAAACAATATGAAATGGTGGTAGGCAATATCATTGGCTCTAACCTCTTCAATACCATTGCTGTGCTGGCTATCCCAGGATTAATCCACCCTTCTGATGTGCCTGAACAAGTACTTAGTCGAGACTACCCAATCATGCTGCTATTGACGATACTGCTATTTGGCGTGTCTTACAAGTTTGGCAAAAAGTACATTATTAACCGTTTTGAAGGTGTGGTGCTAGTCGGCGTGTTTAGTTTTTATATGTGGCTGTTATTTTGAATCTATCCTTTACAAGCGAGCGTGAAACTCAAGCATTTTCACAGCAACTAGCCCAATGCACACATTCAATCAACCAAACTATTGTCATTCACTTAGAGGGTGATTTAGGCGCGGGTAAAACCACTCTTGCAAGAGCATTTATCCAAGATTTTGGCTTTGATCGTGTTAAAAGCCCTACCTACTCTTTAGTAGAAAGTTATCAAAATTCTGATATTAACATCCATCACTTTGATTGCTATCGCTTAAGCGATCCTGAAGAG
>JABGOT010000047.1 GCA_018648985.1 Candidatus Ruthturnera sp. | reverse complement strand
ATGGACGGGTTGGGCTGGGATAGTTGCGACATTATTATTGTGACTGGCGATGCTTATGTAGATCATCCGAGTTTTGGTATGGCGATTATTGGTCGATTGCTAGAGTCTCAAGGATTCCGTGTCGGGATTATTTCTCAGCCTGATTGGCATTCAGCTGATGACTTTCGTCAACTAGGAAAGCCCAATCTATTTTTTGCTGTTGCATCTGGCAATATGGATTCTATGGTGAATCATTATACGGCTGAGAAGAGGCCACGTTCTGATGACGCCTATACCGCTGGTGGTATGGCAGGTAAGCGCCCTGATCGTGCAACGACTGTTTATACTCAGCGCGCTAAAGAGGCTTTTAAGGGTATTCCTGTGGTTATTGGTGGTATTGAGGCGAGCTTAAGGCGTATTGCACAATATGATCATTGGTCGCAAACCATTCGTCGTTCTATCCTGCCGGATTCGAAAGCTGACTTGTTACTTTTTGGTAATGCTGAGCGCGCTGTGGTTGAGGTGGCGCATCGTGTTTCGGCAGGTGAAAATATCAAAGAAATTACTGATATTCGTGGTACGGCTTATATGCGACAAGGCATCCCTGAAGGCTGGACTCTGCTAGATTCTAGTGAGATTGATACTGATAAAAGCTTGGATCATCCGCAGGCAGACCCTTACGCTGACACTTCTGCTAAAGATAAGCAAAGTTGTGGCGATACAAATAGCCAGACCAAGCCTAGCAAGATTGACCCCAATCAAGGGGCGGCACAGGTAATTGATTTTGATCATCGTATTAAAGGCTTGAAACGAGAGAGTACGGTTATTCGCCTACCTTCATTTGAGCAAGTGGCAAAAGATCGTTATTTGTATGCACATACGTCACGTGTTTTTCATTTAGAGACTAACCCAGGCAATGCGCGTGCCTTAGTACAACGCCATGGTGAGCGGGATGTTTGGTTAAATCCGCCACCGATTCCTTTATCGATGGAAGAGTTTGATAGTGTGTTTGAGTTGCCTTATACGCGTAAACCGCATGATTCTTATGGTAAGCTAAAAATCCCAGCCTTTGATATGATTCGACACTCAATTAATATTATGCGCGGTTGTTTTGGTGGCTGTACTTTTTGCTCGATTACTGAGCATGAAGGGCGTATTATTCAAAGTCGATCTGAAGATTCGGTGATTCGTGAAATTGAAACCATTCGTGATACTGATAAAAGCTTTAAAGGTAATATTTCTGATCTTGGTGGTCCAACAGCTAATATGTATCGCCTGCAATGCAAAGATACTAAGATTGAATCTGCTTGTCGGCGTCTTAGTTGTGTTTACCCCGGTATTTGCCCTAATTTAGGAACAGACCACAAGTCACTGACCAAGTTGTACCGTCGTGCACGTAGTCTGAAAGGTATTAAGCGTGTTTTTATTGCTTCAGGTTTGCGTTATGACTTGGCTGTACGGGATCCGGAATATATTAAAGAATTGGTCACTCATCATGTCGGCGGACGATTAAAAATTGCACCCGAACATACTGAAGAAGATACTTTGTCAAAAATGATGAAGCCAGGTATTGGGTCGTATTATCAGTTTAAAAAACTGTTTGATCGTTATTCTAAACAGGCAGGAAAAGAGCAATATTTAATTCCTTACTTTATTTCTTCTCATCCAGGAACCAGTGATGAGGACATGTTAAATCTAGCGCTTTGGTTAAAACGTAATGATTTTAAACCTGACCAAGTACAGGCCTTTATGCCTACGCCCTTGGCAATCGCCTCTGCCATGTACCATACTGAATTAAACCCACTGAAGAAAATTACTCGACATTCAGAATCAGTAAAAACACCACGTAGCGGGCAACAGCGAAAATTACACAAAGCTTTTTTACGCTATCATGATCCTAAAAATTGGGACGTATTGCGCCGAGCGTTAAAGCAAATGGGACGCAGTGATCTAATTGGTAGTGGGGAGGAGTGCTTGATTCCTTATCCTGGATCTAGTAATACATCAAAGCAATATTCAAGAAAAAACAACAATGATTTTCATCATCGGATTGCCGTAAAAAAGTTCAAAAAAATTAAAAGAAAGCGATAGATTTTTATTGCTCAAAAAGAGCTTTATTCTTGGTAAAAATATTTATAATAATAATCACTCAGCGCTGAGGGGGAGAGCGAAGAAAGCGTCTTGTGTTTTTAAAGCACAACTTAGTGTTGAGACTATCTAAGCGTTAGCAAGCCTTGTAACTGCTTGTTCAATATTATCCATACTGGTCGCAAACGAAAAACGCACATAACCTGGCGCACCAAAAGCCGAGCCTGGCACTAAGGCAATATTAAGTTTTTCTAAGCAATAAGTAGATAACTCGACATCGTCTTTTAAACCTAAGCGTTTGATTAATCCTTCTACTCTTGGGAAGGAATAAAATGCACCTTGTGATCTTGGGCACTCAACACCATCAATAGCATTTAGCGCATTCACAATATATTCGTGACGCTCCTCGAATGCATCAACCATCGTGCCGATAATACTTTGGTCGCCATTCAGTGCTTCTAATGCAGCCGCTTGGGCGACAGAGCATGGGTTAGAGGTTGATTGCCCTTGAATCTTTTTCATGGCTTTAATGATGGCTTCTGGGCCTGCACCGTAACCAATGCGCCAGCCTGTCATGGCATAGCCTTTAGATACACCGTTAAGAATAATGGTGCGATCTTTAAGTGAAGTATCAGCCATGACGATATTAATAAAGTCATCCTCACCCCAGCGAATGTGTTCATAAATATCATCAGTGATAATCAGTACATGAGGATGGTTTGTGAGTACATTTGCGAGTGCTTTTAGTTCGTCTTTTGTATAAACCGCACCGGTTGGGTTAGAAGGGCTGTTCATCACAAATAATTTGGTGTTGGCATTAATGTTAGCTTCTAGTTGGTCGGGTGTGATTTTAAAATCTTGCTCTAGGCCGGTCTCTACAATCACCGGTGTAGCCTCACCCAAGATAACCATATCTGGATAACTAACCCAATAAGGTGCAGGAATGATAACCTCATCGCCTTTATTAAGTACAGCCTGGCAGAGATTGTAAAATACTTGTTTACCACCAGATGACACCATGACTTCGGTGGCTGAGTAGTCTAGATTATTCTCACGTTTAAATTTATCGATAATGGCATTTTTAAGATCTGGCGTACCGTCAACTGCTGTGTAGCGTGTTTGCCCGTTTTTGATAGCGTCAATGCCCGCTTGTTGGATATTTACCGGCGTATCGAAGTCAGGCTCACCTGATCCCATAGGCACGATTTGAATGCCCTGAGCCTTAAGTTCATTGGCTTTAGCGGTAACTGCAAGTGTGGCTGAAGGCTTTACTTTTCCAACCCGGTCCGAAAGAATTGTCATTGTCTTTTAAATTGTTTAAAATCGAAGGTTTTATGTTAATGAAAAATCATTTGTTGTGGGCAAGAAATTTCAACTAGAATCTCAATTTTCTCCAACGGGAGACCAGCCAAAAGCTATTAAAGCTTTAGTGGATGGCGTAAATGCTGGCGAGAAGTTTCAGACACTACTTGGTGTTACAGGTTCGGGTAAGACATTCACCTTGGCAAATGTAATTAAGCAAACCAAGCGTGCCAGCTTGATCATGGCGCCTAACAAAACATTAGCAGCGCAACTGTACAGTGAGATGAAGGAATTCTTCCCTAATAATGCAGTGGAATATTTTGTCTCGTATTATGACTATTATCAGCCAGAAGCTTATGTGCCAGCGAGTGATACTTATATTGAAAAAGACTCCTCAATTAATGAGCAAATAGAACAAATGCGTCTGTCTGCCACCAAGGCCTTGCTGGAGCGAGATGACGTTATCATTATTGCCAGTGTGTCTGCTATTTATGGTTTGGGTGATCCTGACAGTTATATGCAGATGTTGCTACACCTAAGCGTGGGTGAGATACTCAATCAACGAGAGATTCTTTCACGCTTGTCTCAAATGCAATACACGCGTAATGACGTGACTTTGATTCGAGGACACTTTAGAGTTAAAGGCGAAGTAATTGATATTTTTCCCGCAGATTCTGAAGAAGAGGCTGTCCGCATTGAAATGTTTGATGATGAGATTGAGGCGATCTATTGGTTTGACCCATTAACGGGTGAAAAACTAAAATCTTTGCAACGCATTACCATTTACCCGCAAACGCATTACGTTACACCTAAGTCTAAAATTTTAAATACCTTAGAAGATATTAAGGCTGAGCTTAAAGTACGACGTAAGGAGTTGTTGTCACTGAATAAATTGGTAGAAGAACAGCGCCTAACCCAACGCGTGCAAATGGATATAGAGATGATGCGCGAACTGGGTTATTGTAATGGTATTGAAAACTATTCACGTTATTTATCTGGCAGAAAGCCCGGCGAAGCGCCGCCGACACTGATGGATTATCTGCCTGATAATGCATTGGTGATTTTGGATGAGTCACACGTAACGGCAAGCCAGATTGGTGGTATGTATAAGGGTGATAGAGCGCGTAAGACAACCTTGGTAGAGTTTGGCTTTAGACTACCTAGTGCGCTAGATAATCGCCCATTAAAATTTAACGAATTTGAAGACCGTGCCCACCAGTGTATTTTGGTGTCAGCTACGCCAGCGGCCTACGAGCTTGAAGTGTCCACTGTAATTGCTGAGCAAGTAGTGAGGCCAACAGGATTATTAGATCCGGTTATTGATGTACGTCCTGTTGACACTCAAGTGGATGATCTGCTGAGCGAGATACATAAATGTGTAAAAGTTGGTGAGCGCGTATTGGTGACTACATTGACTAAGCGTATGTCTGAGCAGCTGAGTGATTACCTTAATGATCATGGTGTTAAGGTGCGCTATTTGCACTCTGATATTGATACGGTTGAGCGAGTGGAGATTATTCGTGATTTACGTTTGGGTGTGTTTGATGTGTTGGTGGGTATTAACTTACTACGAGAGGGTTTGGATATTCCCGAAGTGTCATTAGTGGCGATTTTAGATGCGGATAAAGAAGGCTTTTTACGCTCTGAAAGATCGTTAATTCAAACCATGGGAAGGGCGGCGCGTAATGTAAATGGTAGGGCGATTTTATACGCTGATCGAATCACCGGCTCTATGGAGCGCGCCATGGGGGAGACCAACAGACGTCGAGAAAGACAAGAGGCCTATAATAAAAAACACAACATTACTCCTAGAGGCGTAGTGAAGCCGATTATTAATATCCTCGATACTGATATTACCAGTCAAGAAAATGACGATAATATGGTGAATGAAAATATCCAAAAACAACTTTCTCCAGTGCAGTTAGCCAAAGAAATTAAAGCCTTAGAAAAACAAATGTACGCCTTTGCGGAAGAATTAAAATTCGAGAAAGCAGCAGATGTGCGCAACCAAATTAAACAGCTTAAAGATGGTCAATTTAAACATTAACGAAATATTCTACTCGCTACAAGGCGAGGCACGTGAAGTGGGTTTACCAACGGTATTTGTACGTTTGACTGGCTGCCCATTGCGTTGCACCTATTGTGATACTGAGTACGCCTTTAAAGGCAATAATATGCTTAGTATTGAAGATATATTGGCCGAAGTTAAGCAATACAATACACGGTATGTTTGTGTTACTGGTGGTGAGCCACTAGCGCAAATCAATAGTCATGTTTTGTTAGATGCGCTCGTTAAGGAAGACTACCAAGTTTCACTGGAGACCAGTGGCAGTATTGATATTAGCGCTGTGAATCCAAAAGTGTCGATTGTGATGGATGTTAAAACACCCTCATCGAATGAATCGAAGCATAATAAGTATGACAATATTGACAAGCTTCAAGCTAAAGATCAGTTGAAGTTTGTGATTGGTTCTAAGGTTGATTTTGACTGGAGTGTTGAAACAATGAGCCAATACCCAACTAAAGCCAGTGTTTTATTTTCTCCGGTATTTGATTCAGTAAAACCAACGCAGTTGGCCGATTGGATTTTAGACAAGCAGTTGAATGTGCGACTACAAGTGCAAATGCATAAACTACTCTGGGGTGACGAACCCGGTAGATAACTAATTAATCGTTATCTTTTTAGATTGTGGTTTTGGCTTATCTAACTTTGGAATAGATACTTTTAATACACCATCTTTAAAGTCTGCATTAATGTTGTCCGTATCACCGTCACGTGGAATAGACATTGCATGTGAAAAACTTGATGATGATCGAGAGCTTTGATTACTGGAAGTTTTTTCGTTATTGCGTATACCTTTGATAATCAGCATATTTTTTTGAGATGAGATGTTGATATTTTCTTTATTAAGGCCTGATATTTTTACCTCAACCACATAACTGTTACTGTCTTTATCAAAGTACTGTCTAGACTGAGAACTAACACTATTCGCTGAGCGTTTTAGGCGATTCATTTTATGATCTAATTGCTGGAATTGTCGATCAAAATCTCGCCAAAAGTCGTTATTAAATCCATTATTAAAAAAACCTGATTGGAAAGGCCCGTGCGCACTAACTAAGGTTGATGCAAGAAGTGCAATGATTAGTAAGATTTTATTCATCTGCTGACTCTAATATTTATCAATAGAATTATATTGTACAAATATTAAGGAATATTTTCAAGTGTTATTAAGCCAACTTGTCATCTGCTACGTGATAAGTAGGGTCTTCTAAAATATTAACTTCTACCAAATTTTTAGCAGTTTTAAGTAATAATCGACACTCAGCACTAAGGTGTTGCAAGTGTAAGGTTTTACCCGCTCTTCTGTAGCGCTCAGCCAGTTTATCGATGGCTTGGATAGCAGAGTGATCTAATGCTCTGGCATCTTCAAAGTCAATATACACATCGTCTGTGTCTGATTTAGGATTAAATAATTCTTGGAAGTGTTCTTTTGAAGCAAAGAATAAAGTGCCTTTAACTTTGTAGACGTTATCACCATTGTCATTTTGACTCTTTTTAATATAGATTTTACTGGCTGATTCCCACGCGAAAGATAGAGCAGATAGAATGACACCGACAACAACTGCCAAGGCTAAGTCACTAGTCCATAGCGTGATCACTGCCACAGAGATACCAGTAATGACATCTAGCACCGGTACCTTGCCAAACAACCTTAATGTGCACCATTGGAATGTGCCGATCACCACCATCATCATCACGCCAAC
>JABGOT010000048.1 GCA_018648985.1 Candidatus Ruthturnera sp. | reverse complement strand
ATAAGTAATTTCAATATACTCGGCCTTGTCTGGTGCATTTTCAGGAGATACCGTCCAACGCCACATATCGTCTTCTGGCTCTGCCCATGGGTCTTCCAGAATATCGCCTTCATAAGAAATATGCAATAAATTTGCATCCATCGAGTAAGGAGACTTTTTATTTTGTTTTTTGTAATCGATTTCAATGCCGTGGTTTTCAGCGTAATTCATTAGTGACTCACGAGAAGATAAATCCCACTCACGCCATGGGGCAATCACTTGGATGTCAGCATCGAGTGCGTAAGCATTTAGTTCAAAGCGCACTTGATCGTTACCCTTGCCAGTAGCGCCATGCGAAATAGCATCGGCGCCCACTTCACGGGCGATTTCTACCAAACGCTTAGAGATTAATGGGCGTGCAATAGAGGTGCCGAGTAAATACTCGCCTTCGTAAATTGCATTCGCACGAAACATTGGGAATACAAAATCACGCGCAAATTCTTCACGTAAATCTTCAATATAAATTTCTTTAACGCCAGCGGCAATTGCCTTGGCACGTGCAGGCTCTACCTCTTCACCTTGGCCAATGTCGGCGGTGAAGGTAACTACTTCACACTGGTAAGTGTCTTGAAGCCATTTAACAATAATGCTGGTGTCTAATCCGCCCGAATAGGCAAGTACTACTTTATCCATTGCTCTTTCCTGTACCCACTTGATGGGTGTTCTTTCCAAATTCAAATATTTTTGTTAGTAGTATTTCATTTTTTTGATTAACTACTTCTACTTTCCATTGCCCTGTCCATGTATGCCAAAGGTTTTTACTTGACCATACACGCCAGCGCTTACCCTTAATATCAAAACTAATCTCAGCCTTGACCTTGTCTTTATGTATCCAACGGTGAGTGATCTTATCACCCGTCAAATGTCGGATATTGGTAAAGAAGTAGATTTTACCTAAAGAATTGTCTGCTTCAGTAATTATCTCGATTGGCTGTCTATCAGCCACATCAGTAGCAAATACTGCTTGGGAAATATTCTCATGTGGCCACTGTGCAAAAACATTAGTGGTTAGTAGTAACAATAATAACGCTATTTTTTTATTCATCAATTTACCCAAGTAATCACGTGTTTATAAATATCTTGCTCTTGCACTTCATCATCTCTAAAAGTGCGTCCACGTACAGAAATACCAGCCAAGTGCACAGAGTTACTATCGCCACTGATCAGCGGGTGCCAATCAAACAAATCTTTACCTTCAGATAATAACCGATAAGCACACGTATCAGGAAGCCAATTAAATTTATCGCCCCAGTCAGGGTAAATAGTTAAGCAGTCTGGCACTAAGGATTGGCGTGTTTCATAATGTGGACACTGGCAAGTTTCTTCATCTAAATAACGACACGCCACATCGGTAAAATAAATTTCATCAGTGTCTTCGTCTTCTAATTTGTGCAAACAACAACGACCACAACCATCACAAAGTGACTCCCATTGAGCTCGGCTCATTTGATCCAATGCGAGTGTTTGCCAAAAATTTGATGTTTGCTTATGCGTCATTTACACTACTTTGCAATAGAAACCAGATGCGTTAGAATTTGCCTGCCTTCTTGATCACCTTGGCGCGCTGAATTACTAGCCCAAAAATAAGCAGATTGATAATTAGGCTCAACACCAACACCGTTGATATACATCATTGCTAAAGAATTTTGAGATTGAGTTAACCCTTGATTGGCAGCGGCCTGCATTAACTCAAAGGCCTTTGCATTGTCTTTTGGGACTAATGCACCAATACTAAATAAAGTACTTAAGTTGTGTTGGGCAATTGGGTTGCCTTGTTTAGCACTAATTACCAATTTTTCAACATTACTCATAACCTTGGTGTTGTCGGCTAATGATTGTGCAATTTGACTTTCATTAGGAATTAAATTAAGCCTAGGTTTATTAAAATCAGTACTAACAACTAAAGGCTCTGGATCATGTTGAATTTGCGCTGTTTCTAAGTCAATATCATTCGACTCAAGGACTTCAATATTATTGCTATTGGCTTTTTCTTCAGCGATTTTATCTGCTGCTAGTTTTACTTCACCTAATAATAATTTTGCCGGTGCGTAATTTTTTTGTGCAGATAGCTCTAACCATTTAACCGCGTCTTGTAATAATTGCTTTTGCTGGTAAAGATGGCCTAATTGGAATTGAGCAATAGAATATCCACCTTCTGAAGATCTGTGTAAATAAACTTTAGCCAAGGTTTCGTCTCTACCAACAATCTCACCTTGATTGTAAATTTTATACAGTTGGTACTGCGCTAATGCATGCTCTTGTACTGACAAATTAAGCAACATTGAAAGTGCTTTTTCTGGATCTTTATCAATGCCTTCGCCTGTTAATAACAATAAAGCCAGATGGTAACGAGCTTCTATATTGCCTTGATTGGCTGCTTTTTGATACCAATAAGATTCTTGCTCGGCATCTTTTTCAACGCCTTGGCCCAACTTATATCTGAGTGCTAATAAATATTGCGATGGCGCGTACCCACCTTTGGCAGATTTTAGTAGCCATTCAGCTGCTTTTATGTTGTCTTTATCTACGCCTTCTCCTCGCAGATAGCGCAATGCTAATGCGTGTTGTGATACGGCCAAGCCCTGATTAGCTGCGGCTTGATAAAGCTGTAAAGCTCGACTGGCGTCTTTATCTACACCATTGCCTTTTGCGTATAACGTTGCTAATTGATGCTGTGCCTGAGGGTGATTTTGTTCAGCAGCTTTGTTGTACCAATTTAGTGCTTGAGGCAGATCCCGCTTAATTTGAGTGCTTTGATGATAAATTTGTGCTGATAAAAACTGCGCATCAACATCGCCTTTTTCGGCAACTAAAAGCGCCCATTTAAGTGCTGCTGCGTCATCCTGATTAACCAAATAACCTCGATTATATAAATCTGATAAACGAGACTGTGACAATGTAAACCCTTGATTAGCCGACTTTTGATACATGAGCAATGACTTCATTGGCTCACCTTTGCGTTCAAAAAAGTCTGCCAAATAATATTGCGCTTCAGCATCTAGTTGTATGGCTGCTTTTTCATACCAATGTTGAGCCAATCTTAAATCTTTTTCAGTGCCTAAACCTATTTCATAAAGCTTGGCTAATTCTAATTGTGCTGGCGCAAAACCAAGTTGAGCCGCTCTCTCATACCAATAATGAGCTTGATTATAATCCACAGCAGAGGCTTCACCTTGATGATGCATTTTGGCTGCTTTGTATTGTGCATCTACAAAATCTTGCTGGGCAGATTGTTCATACCAGATTAAGGCTTGTTTTAAATCTTGATCGACACCTATGCCGTAATAGTAATCTTCAGCCAAACTAAATTGAGCTGTTGCGTATCCCTGTTGGGCAACTTGGGTGTACCAATAAAAAGCCAACTTAACATCTTGTTTGACATTAATGCCTTTGTGATACATGTTGGCCAGGCTAAACTGTGATCGTGCATCGCCACTTTTGGCAGATTTTTTTAATTTTGTGTGTAGTTGTTTGGCAGACAATGATCGTTCGTCAACAGATTCGTCTAAATGTTGTTTGACTGTATCATGGCCTTCTTTTGGCTGTAGCAGTTGCAATGCTTGCACAGGTAACGCTAAAAGTAACAACAGTGAAATAAATTTAATCATGACTTATTTTAATCTATTTGAGCGAATAATCGACCCATTCCAATAGCGACGCCGGCACAGTTAGGTAATGATGGCTGGATACCCTCTAAATAATCTTTGTTTAAATCAGGCGTGTATTTTTTAAGCATTGCACGCTTTGCTATTTCCTCTTCAAATACAGCCCTATATTCATCAACATGGCGTAACTCATCATAGCCATTGGCGATTTCCACACCACTCATATACAACTCAAATCGGTGTGCTACTTTGCCCTCTACTTTAGCCAAAGCAGCCTGCATGGCTGGATAATCGAAAATAAAACATAGCGGCAGTTTTTCTAATTTTGGCTCAATCAAATGCGTAAAGAGTAAGATTTGCAAATCTTCAATCCATTCGAAATCAGTACTTAGGTCATGTTTTCTAGCAATTATTTTAAGCGCATCGAAATCAGTATTAAGAATGTCAATATCGCCGTACTCGAAAAAAGCTTGTGCATAAGACAACTTAGTTACTTGGGATTTGACACCCAATACTTTCAATAACTGAGTAATATCATCCATCAACTGATGACTATCAAAGTCTAGACGATAGTATTCAAGCATTGCGAACTCATTAAAGTTGTGAGCGCCATACTCATTGTCACGGAAAACTTCGCAGATTTGATAGATATCACCACTACCATTCACCAAGAGTTTCTTCATCTCTAGCTCTGGAGAAGTGTGTAAATACTGGGTTTTCCCTGCATTGATATCTTGGTTGAGCTTCACACTCAGTGAGTCAATATAAACATCAGTAGCTGGGGCGCTGAGTAGTGCGGGTGTTTGAACTTCTAGTACACTTTGATCGTTAAAATAACGGCGAATTTTTTGTAAAAAATCGCTATATTTTTTAAGTTCTTCCCGCATATTCGTTTGTTCTTGTGTCTACTTTCACCTTCTCTCCAATACTAATAAATAATGGTACTTGAACGACCACCCCTGTGTTCATCGTAGCTGGCTTACCACCCGTACCCGCAGTATCGCCTTTAAGACCAGGATCGGTATCTACCACTTCAAGCATTACATGGTTAGGCGGTGTTACTGAAATTGGGTTGTCGTTCCAAAGCGTTACCACGCACATGTCTTGCTCTACCAAATAACCTCTAACATCATCCATGGCGTTATCATTAATCATATATTGATCAAACGTATTGGGATCCATAAAACTCCATTCACTACCATCGTTATACAGATATTGCATATCCAATTCCATTACATCTGCACCCTCTACAGATTCGCCTGACTTAAAAGTTTTTTCTAAGGTCTTTCCTGTGATTAAATCCTTTAGCTTAACCTTGTTGGAAGCTTGGCCTTTGCCAGGTTTTCGAATCTCATTATTGATAATTGAACAAGGGTTGCCATCTAGCATTAGTTTTAAGCCATTCTTAAATTGACTGGTAGAGTAATTCGCCATTTTTTAACCTATTAAGTGTAAAATTCAAGCATCTCATTTTACGCACTTTTTCATGCATATACACGAATACCAAGCCAAATCCTTGTTTAGGCAATTCAATATTAAAACCCCTGAAGCAGTACTGATTGACCATGTGTCTCAGGCCAAAAATGCTTGCTCATCATTGGGCGGTGAACTTTGGGTGGTTAAAGCACAAGTGCATGCTGGTGGACGCGGTAAAGGTGGTGGTGTAATTTTATGTCGTAGTATTAAAGAAGTGGAAAAAGCTTGCAATCAATTGTTTGGCTCAAACTTAATTACCCCACAAACAGATGTCAAGGGTTTACCGATTAATCAGTTGTTGATTGAAGGTGGGCAAAATATTGAACGCGAGCTTTATTTAGGTTTACTGGTTGATCGTCAAACTCAAAAAATCACAGTGTTAGCCTCAACTGAAGGCGGTATGGATATTGAAAAAGTGGCTGCTGAAACACCCGATAAAATTATTAAATTTGGCGTCGACCCACTGGGTAATTTAACAACCGAAGATTGCCTTTCAATCGCTGAAAAACTTAACCTCGAAGGTGATCTTGCCAAACAATTTAGCAACGCACTTATTGGTCTTTACGTCATTTTCACCACTAAAGATGTAAGCCTTATTGAAATCAACCCGCTCATCACTACAGCAGAAAACAATTTGCTGGCGCTTGATGGAAAAATCGATTTTGACGATAACGCTCTGTATCGACACGAGGACATTGTTAAGCTACGTGATACTTCACAAGAAGATGAAAAAGAAAATGAAGCCAGCGAACACCAGCTAAATTACATCTCACTAGATGGCACCATTGGCTGTATGGTGAATGGTGCAGGCTTGGCTATGGCGACTATGGATTTGATTGAGCACCATGGTGGCTCACCAGCTAACTTTTTAGATGTGGGTGGTGGCACAACTGCTGAGCGTGTGGCTAAAGCTTTTGAACTTATTCAAACTGAAGCCAACGTTAAAGGTGTTCTGGTTAATATCTTTGGCGGTATTGTGCGTTGCGATTTAATTGCTGAGGGCATTCTACAAGCCATTGAAAAGGTTGGGCTAAACCTACCGATTGTTGTAAGGCTTGAGGGTACTAACGCCCCAGCAGGATTAAAACTTTTAGATGATTCTGACTGCGATATCCACACTGAAGCAGACCTCACTCAGGCAGCTATTAAAATTGTAGCATTAGCAAAAGGGGTATCAGCATGAGTATATTAATTAATAAAAATACTAAAGTAATTACTCAAGGCTTTACTGGCAAGCAAGGTACTTTTCACTCTGAACAATCAATCGCTTATGGCACACAATTTGTGGGTGGTGTAACGCCAGGCAAGGGCGGACAAACTCACCTAGATTTACCTGTGTTTAACTCAGTCAAAGAATCGATGGATGAGACGGGTGCAAATGCCACCATGATTTACGTACCACCGCGTTTTGCCTACGCTTCAATCATCGAAGCTATTGAAGCAGAGATGCCAGTAATCGCCTGTATTACTGAAGGCATTCCTGTACAAGACATGCTTAAAATAAAAGAAATTTTAAAAGATTCAAATTCAACTTTGATCGGCCCAAATTGCCCAGGCGTTATTACTCCAGATGAGTGTAAACTCGGTATTATGCCTGGCAATATTCACCAAGCAGGCAACGTGGGCGTGGTGTCACGCTCAGGTACGTTAACTTATGAAGCTGTACACCAAACCACGCAAGCCGGCCTGGGGCAAAGTACGTGTATTGGTATTGGTGGTGACCCCATTCAAGGCATGAACTTTATTGATTGCTTGGCATTATTCGAAGCTGATGAACAAACCAAATCGATCATCATGGTGGGTGAAATTGGCGGCTCAGCTGAAGAAGAAGCGGCAGAATATATCAAATCTAACGTGTCTAAACCTATCGTGTCTTACATTGCTGGACTTACGGCGCCAAAAGGCAAACGCATGGGTCATGCTGGTGCGGTGATTAGTGGTGGCAGTGGCAAAGCCATCGATAAAATCAAAGCACTTGAAGCTGCAGGTGTGGCAATATCTCCAACCCCGGCTACTATGGGCTCCACCCTAGTAGAAATTTTAAAATAATACTAATGACTGAGGAAGG